>NZ_ATLP01000053.1:0-20891 GCF_000416215.1 Pseudomonas sp. CF161 | reverse complement strand
CCGGGTCATCGGGCTTGGCCGCCACCAGGGCCCGGGCCCGGGCAACCGCTTCGGCAGGCTGGCCGGCATCGGCCTGGGTCATGGCCAGGCCCAGTTGCAGGTCGGCGTTCTGCGGGTCGCGCTCCAGGGCCTTACGGTAGACCTGGGTCGCCGAATCCCAGCGCTTGAGGTTGCGATAGGCGCGGGCCGTGGCGGTCAACGCCTGCACCGGCAATACCCGGTTGCGCGCCTGGTGCTCATAGACGTCCACCACCTCTGAGTCGAGGCCGGCCCAACTGGCGATTTGCAGGTGGTCGCTGACCAGACCGTTGGTCAACTGATCGGGCGGTACGGCGCGCAAATGGGTCAGGGCCGGCGCATAAGTGCCGGCCCGCGCCTGGATAATCAGCTGGTCATAGGCCGCGTCGGCAAACGCCAGGGTCGGCCAGAGCAACTGGCTGCACAGCGCCAGGCGAAACAGCGGGCGCAAACCATAGAGGCGAACGGGATGAACAATAAACGGCATTTCGTCAGCATCCTTACATGGCTAGCCGAGGTCTTGCGCCCCCTGCTGGTTACGCGCCGGAAAGCCGGAATCAGAAGATCCGGCAAAATCTTTTCGAGTGGATTCTTTCACGCAAGGTTAGACGAGAATTTGCAGCGCAATATTTATTCAGATTCATTTCCCGCCCAGCGCTTCAGAAATTTGAACCCGTTGGGTTTTCCCCAGGGGCTCAAGCCCGGGGTTTGCGGGTTGCCGCCAGGCTCCAGACAATTTTTGCGCGCACAGCAAAACGCCCGACCCTGCTTGAAAACAGGGGTCGGGCGTCAGGTTGCTACGACGTTGTCGGCCGGCGGCGGCCGACCGAGGTGGGCTTAGCGCAGGGCGTCGGCACCACCGGCTTTGCTCATGACAAAACCGATGAACTGCTCAACGCTCATCTTCTGGCCGTTGAAGTCCACCTGGTTATCGGCGTAGTGCAGCTTGGAGACGATGTCGGTGCCTTCCAGCTTCGCCAGTTGCGTCCCCAGGGCCATGCCGCTGACCATTTCAGCCGCCATGGTGCTTTGATCGGCGATCAGCTTGGCGTCGGTCTGGCCATCCAGTTGCGCCTGCAACGCCGCCACATCGGCAATCATCGGCTTGGACAGTTGCAGGTTGGCGTCCAGCAGGCTGATCAGTTGCTTGCCCAGTTCAGCAGGCGGCAACTCAAGGTTCTGCGGCTTGGCCAGGTGCAGGCTGAGGTTGAAGCGACTTTCACCGTTGGCGGTCTTGAACGAGAAGTTCTCCAGGGCGAGCTGCGGCTTGGATTCCAGCACCTTGTTCACCGCGCTGCGCACCTTGGCCTCTTCGGCCTCGGTCATTTGCAGCTCCGGTGCCGGCTCGCCATTCTCGGCGGCGGCGGTGGAAGCGGCTTCGTAGGGTTGCAGCTTGGTCTGATAAACCTGCACCAGGTCCATCAGGGACTGGGTGTCGAGGTTCTTCATGCTCCAGGCCATCTGCGCCGAACCGATGTTCTTGCCGTCGAAGCTGATCTCGCCGACCTTGTAATCGGCGCGGCCGCCCAGGGTAGTGCCGGTTTCTTCGCTGGAGGTCTTCTGTTCGAAGTTCTTCAGGGTCAGGACCGATTTCTTGTCGCCAAAGGTGGCCTTGGTGCTGGTCAGCTCCAGGGTGTTCTGGCCCAGGTAGAAACCGAAACTGCTCTTGTTGAGGTTGCTGGCCAGGGTCAGGCCGTTCAGCTCGACCAGTACCGGTGGCTTGTCCGCCGGGTTCAGGAGCAGCGTGAGGCTGTCCATGTAGCCGTCGACCTTGACCTTCTTGGCTTCGGACGAGCTGTCGACATTCAGGTTCAGGCCGGAAAACTTGAACTTGGTGTTGTCATCCAGGGCGATATCCAGCGGCAGCAGCTCGAGGGTGCCGTTGGCGGAGCGGTCGTAACCCATGTTGACCAGGCCTTTGAGCGGCGACTGGCCATTGGCGGCGGCAAACCATTTTTCGGTCTGCGGGTTCTTTTCCAGCTCGTAGTGACTGGTGGCCATGACCGGCAGCCACTTCAGGCTGATCAGGCGCGAGAACGGCAGCGGGCCGTGTTCGATATGGTCGACGAACAGCAGCTCGGCGTTGCCGTTGAACAGCTCGCCTTCGCCCTTGAGGCGGTAATGGGCGGTGCTGGTGAACAGCTTGCGATCGAGGGATACCAGCTCCAGGGTCGCGCTGCCGTTGGAACCGACCAGCGCGGCCTGCAGTTCCTTGTTGGCCTCGGCGATCGAGGTTTGCAGTACACCTTCGAGCTTGGTGCCGGTGTACCAGGCGCCGCCGGCACTGATTGCACCTACTGCGACGACGATTCCTAACAGTACGCCTGCTGATTTATTCATGTCTGACCCGATCAATATCCGTTGTTTGAAGGTGTGGTCGTCTTCCCTGAACCCATGACGGGTTGCGGCTCGACTTCGCGTAAAGCGGGCGAAGATTAGCATTGGCGGCGCCCGGCGACCCAGCCTTTGCATGTGAAAACTCGTTAATCCGTGAGCCAGGGCGCATTCATGGGACGAACGGACGGGGCCATTCGCGGCGGTTTGGCTTGGTTTTTTGGGGGGGGCTGCACAGGCCAGCGCAGCCTTCGGCAGCGGCGACAGGTGTTGTGGCAGCTGCCGGGAGGATCGGGCCGCGTTCGAATGCGGCCCAAACCTGGCGACAGCAGACAGGTACTCAGGAGTATTCGATTTCCAGGGCATCGAGCTGGTGGTCGAAGCTTTTGAGGCGGGCGCTCCAGGTGTACACCAGTACTTCGAAGTCGCGATCGATCACGGCGCCGCCCGGGGCATCCCCTCGCGGGTCGCAGAAGTCCAGTTGGTAGCGCTGGCGGGCCATGGCGGCGGCGACGTCGGAGAGTTCGCGGGCGTTGTTCAGCCAGTGCCGGCCGTCGCAGGATTGGCGGTCGAGGACCACGCACTGTTTCTTCAGGGCTTCGAGGCTTTTCTCCAGAGGAGTGCCGGTGAGTTCGCCCATGACTTCCTGGAAACTGCGCCCCGGTTGCCAATAGCTGCCCCAGAAATAGCGATCAAACACGGTTTCGACCCGACGCAGCGCGACCTTGGTGTCCCAGATCACCACCAGGGTCTTGCTCTGTTCCAGTTGTTTTTTCTTGAGCCGCAGGCTGCCGAGCGAAGCCCAGGCCACCACCACGATTGCCAGCACCGCGATCAGCGCACTGGCGCTGTCGAGGAAGACCATCGCCTTGTCGATCTGGTGGGCCAGCATGATGCCGTAGAAGTAAGTCGCAGAGAGCAGCAACAGCGCGCACAGAACGCACCAGAAGCCGGGAGCATAAGGGTTTTTCATTATTGGAATCCCCATGACCATCACGTGCTTGAGCCGTGGACGGGGCGCTCTCAAAAGGCGCTCGCCCAACAGCTCAAAGCATAGCAACGGGCTCAGGGTTTGCCGGGCGGCGAGCCTTGCGTTCGTCCGCTTTCCCAGCCACCGCCCAGGGCCAGGAACAGATCGATCTGGCTCATGGCGACCTGGGTGTTGGCCGAGGCCAGTTGCGCGCGCATATCAGTGTAGGTCCGGGTGGCTTGCAGGTCGGCGAGGAACGATGCGCGGCCGGCCTGGAAGAAGCGGTGGGTCTGGTCCGCCGCCTGCTGCGCCGACACTTCGGCATCCGCCAGGGCGTCGCGGCGTTGCAGTTGGGCACTGTATTGCGCCAGGCCGGTCTGGGTTTCGCGGATGGCGTTGAGCACCACTCCGTCAAAATGCGCCAGGGCGCCCTGGCTCACGGCTTCAGCCTGATGAATGCGCTGGCGGGCGCCATTGGCCGGCACGCTCCAGCTCAACAGCGGGCCAAAACCCCAGCGGTTGGTGGCGGGCTTGCCGAGGTTTTCCAGGATGCCGACCGTGCCGACGGTGGCGCCGATGCTGATGTCCGGGTACAGCGCGCCGGTGGCCACGCCGATGTCGGCGGTGGCAGCCGCCAGGCGACGCTCGGCCTGGCGCACGTCGGGCCGGCGCTTGAGCAGGGTCGCACCGTCACCCACCGGCAACAATTGCGCAATGTGCGGCAGCTCGGCGCAACTGCTGGTGCCGGCGGGCAGTTGCTCCAGGGGTTTGGCCAGCAACATCGACAGGCGGAACAGCCCGGCCTGGCGCGCCGCTTCATAGCGCGGCAATTCGGCGCGCAGCGACTTGAATTGGGTCTGCGAGCGGGTGACCTGGGTCTCGTCACCGCGCCCCGCATCCCGCAGGCGCTGGGTCAGTTGGGTGCTCTGGGCTTGCAGGTCGAGGGAATGCTCGGCGATCTGCCGCTCCTCGTTGGCCGCGCAGATTTGCGTATAGGCCCGGACCACGTCGGCCACCAGGGTGATGCGTGCGGTGTCGGCCGCGGCCTGGGTGGCGTCGGCATTGGCCTTGGCCGCCTCGATGCCTCGTTGCAGGGTGCCGAACAGGTCGAACTGATAGGAGGTGGTCAAGGCGATGTCACCGACATTGGCCACCGGCACCTTGTCGGCCTGGAGGAAGGCTTCGCCCGACTCCTGCAAGCGCTGCGCGCCCATCTTCACCCCACCGCTCCAGCCACCGGCAGCTTGAGCCTCGTCGACCTGGGCCCGGGCCCGCGCCAGGTTGGCCGCGGCGACCCGCAGGTCGGTGTTGGAGGCCAGGGCCTGCTGCACCAACTGGTCCAGGCGCGGGTCCTGGTACAGGCGCCACCAATCGCCGGGCACCGGCGCCGAGACCACATCCGCGTCCTGGGCCGCCAGTTCACCTTGCAAGTCGGGACGCTGCAGCGCGGCGTCCGCCGGCAACTGGTAGTCCGGCCCGACCATGTGACAGGCCGAGAGCAGCAGGCCGAACCCGGCCAGGGCCAAACGCGCCGCTGTGTTCATTGCCCGGGCTCCTGCTGCGGTTGGCCCTGGCCGTCGATGATCGACACCGTGGCGGTGCGCCCGGCGATCATGCGGAAATCCGCCGGTACATCGTCAAAGGCGATGCGCACCGGAATCCGCTGCGCCAGCCGCACCCAACTGAAGGCCGGGTTGACGTTGGGCAGCAAGTTGGAACCGCTGCTGCGGTCGCGGTCCTCGATGCCGGCGACGATGCTTTCGACATGCCCGCGCAACCGCGCGCGGTCACCGATGACCCGGATGTCGACCGCCTGGCCGACATGGATGCCGTCGAGCTTGGTCTCTTCGAAATAACCGTCGATGTGGAAGGAGTTGCTGTCCACCACCGACAACACCGGGCGCCCGGCGGTGACGAATTCCTGGGCCCGTGGCGCACGGTCGTTGACGTAACCGTCGACCGGGCTGCGGATCACCGAGCGGTCGAGGTTCAACTGCGCGCTGTCCACCGCCACCAGGGTTTCGGCCAGGGCCGACTGGGCACGGGCCACCCGCGACTGGCTTTCTTCCAGTTGCTCGCGCGGCACCAGGTTGCCCAGGCCCTTGTTGCGCCGGGCTTCACGCTGGGCCTGGTCGAGGGTTTCCTGGCGGTCGGCAAGGGCCGCCTTGGCCTGGCGCAGGGCCAGCTTGAAACGGTCCTGGTCGATGCTGAACAGCACCTGGCCCCGCTGCACCCACTGGTTGTCGCGCACCTGGACCTGCTGGATCAACCCGGACACATCCGGCGCGATCTGCACGATGTCGGCGCGAATATGCCCGTCCCGGGTCCAGGGCGCGAACATGTAGTACATCACCATGCGCCACACCACCACGACCGCGAAGGTCACCACCAGCAAGGTCAGGACTACACGACCGATGGTCAATAAAGGTTTTTTCATGTCATCAGGTATCGACTGAGTGAATCCACCACGCCGAGCAGCAAGGCGTAGAGACCCACGTTGAACAGTGCCCGGTGCCAGACCAGGCGATAGAAGTGCATGCGCGTCAACAACCCGTGCACCACCAGGTACAACACGTAAGTAATGCCCATCAGCACCAGCAGCGTGGGCAGGAATACCCCGCTGATATCCAGATCACCGATCATAAAGGCGCTCCATCGATGCCATGGGGAAGCGGTTCTTCAAGCTCGCCGCCGCCGACGAACTCCACCCCCGGCAGCAAGGCCAGGCGCAGGCCGCTGAGGGCGTGCAGCAGGTGCAGGCGCGTTTCGTGGTCGTCCTGGGCCTGGGCGCCGAGGGCGCGCCGGGTTCGGTCCAGGGTCATCAGCAGAGCACTGGGCGCCGGCAGGCGTTCACCGGCCTTGAGGCAGGCCTGGAAATACGCCCCGACCTCGGCCACCACTTGCCGCACCAGTGCCTGCGCCGAACCCTGCACCCGTGGCGAGTAGGCCAGCAGGTCGAGGAGGTTCAGCGCCACCCGCAGTTCGCGCAGGGCGACGCCGGTGTCCTGGCCGGTCATGGCCAGGCGCGGCAGGTGCTGCATCAGCCGGTCGAGCATTTGCGCCCCCAGGTGCCGATGCTCGGCCAGGGTCGCCGGCTGCGTCAGGCCGACAATGTCGCGCCAGCTGAAGCGCGTCAGGCGCTTGGCCGCCAGCTCCGAACCGAAGGGCCGGGCAATCAGCGTCCAGACGAAGGCAAACAGCAAGCCCATGGGCCCGGCCAGGTTGGAGTTGGCGAAGCTCAGGAAGTCGGCGTCATAGGCGCCCTGGATGCTGATAAAGGACGAGGTGTTGACGATGGTCAGCAGCATGCCGAGGTAAAAACGCGGCTGGACCGTGAGGGTCCCGACGCAGATAAAAGGCACGGCAAAGGCCAGCACCAGCATCGGGAAGTCATGCAGGTTGGGCAGGATCAGAAACAGGTAGAGGCTGGCGAACAGCACCGACATCGCGGTCCAGAAAAAGAAGCGGTAGATCTGCGGCGCCGGGTCGTCCATGGAGGCGAAGAAGCTGCACGCCACCGCCGCCAGGATCACGGCGCTGCCGCCGTCGGTCCAGCCCAGGAGGATCCACAGCACCGAGGCGACGATGATCGCGGTGATGGTCGAGACCACCGAATACAGCATCAACCCGCGATCGAGAAACGGCGTCAGCCGGCCCAGGCGCCAATGCCGGTAGACCGCGCGCCAGGTGTCCTGGCTTTCGCATTGAATGGCGTGTTGCAGGCTGCGGCAGTCCTGCCACAGGTCGATCCATTCGCCCAACCGATACAGGGCGTTGGACAGCAGCAGCTGGCGTCGGTCATCCAGCGCTTCGGCGCTCGGCTGCAAGGCTTCGAGCTGATTGCGCAGTGCTTGCCAGCGCTCCACCGAGGCGCCCGCGGCCGTGTCCTGCAACCACGCAGCGGCCTGTTCCAGCAGCGGTGCGAACTGCGCGACCAACTCCGGAGTGCGGCGTTCCAGGGCATAGAGCGCGTCATCCAGGGCGTCCACCACCGGCAGCAGGTGGATCATGCGCCCCCGCAGCTCCTTGGTATTGCGCACGGTCTGTGGCCGCGCGCCTTCGTGGGGCAGTTGGCCGATCATCAGCTCCAGGCTGTTGAAGGTGGCGACCATCGAGCCGCGCAGGGCACTGACTTCCTGTGGGTCCACGTTGCGACTGAGGAAGCGCTGGCTGTAAGTGGACGCATCGGCAAACCACTTGCCGGCCGCGTCGACAAACACCGGTGCCAGGCGTCGCGGCCAGAACATGCTGCCGACCACCGCGGCGCAGACAATGCCGAGGAAGATTTCCTCGGTGCGCGCCTCAGCCACGTCCCACACCGCCAGGGGGTTATCCACCACCGGTAGGGCGATCAGCGGCAGGGTATAGCCGGCCAGCATCAGCGCGTAGCTGTTGGCGGTGCGCAGGTGCAGGGACAAAAACAGCAGGATGCCGGTCCACAGCGCAATCACCACCACCAGCAGGTAGGGGCTCTGCACGAACATCGGCACAAACAGCACCGCCGCCGCCGCCCCGAGCAAGGTGCCGACCGCGCGGTACAGCGCCTTGGAGCTGGTGGGACCGACAAACGGGCTGGAGACGATATACACGGTTGCCATGGCCCAGTAGGGGCGCGGCATCTGCATCAGCATGGCGATGTACAACGCGATCATCGACGCGGCGAAGGTGCGCGCGCCGTAGAACCAGTCCCGCGCCGGCGGCATGCCGGTAAAAAATCCGTTCAAGAAGAGGCCACCGGCAAATGGGTTGCCGACTCGAAGGCGCGAATCACCCGTAGCGCGGCCTCAAGGTCGCCGGGGGCGATGCCGTCCAGCACTTCGCGACGCAGGCGCGCCAACTCCACCTCCACCGCCTGCACCAGTTCGCGGCCCCTGGCGGTCAGGCTCAGGCATTTGGCGCGGCGATCATGGGCGTCTTCGGTGCGACACACGTAACCGGCCTTGCACAACTGATCGAGCAGGCGCACCAGGGACGGGCTCTCCATCCCGGCCGCATGGGCCACCGTCACCTGGCGCACGCCCTCGCCCAGGCGCCCGATCATCAACAAGGGCACTGCGCAGGCTTCGGAGATTCCGTAGTTGAGCAGCGTGGTCTGGCAGATCCGCCGCCAATGACGCGAGGCGACCACCATGCCGCTGCTGATATTCATCTGGAGCGCATCGAGATTCTGGGACAAGTGAGGATTCGCACACTGTTAGTTTGCTAACTATCAATATGACATTGGCGGATATTTTTGGTCAAGTTTTGATACAAATTACCCTGCAGTCGATCGTCAATCCTGGCACACCGCCGGACTACGTACTGAAAACGTATATACGTTTTCAGTACCTCACCTGACCCCTGCCGATGCCCAAGCAAGCCGTCTTCACCCTGAAACTCGAATCCGAGCTGCGTGATCAATTCATGGCCGAGGCCGCGCACCGGCCTGCCTCGCAAATCGTTCGCGAGATGATGCGCCAGTTCGTGCAGACCCAACGCGAAACCCGGGAGTACCAAGCCTTTCTGCAGCGTAAAGTCGAGGCGGCACGCACTTCTGTGGAGGCCGGCAATGGCATTTCCAACGACGAGATAGAAGCCCGATTCGCCGCCAGGCGTGCGCAGGCAGCCACCGACACATGAAGCTGCTGTGGACGCCGCAGGCGGCACAGGACCGTGCGAGCTGATTCCCCACCAGAACTACCGCGTGGTTTACCAGTTGAATCAGCACGCCATCTGGACTCTCGCCCTGGTGCCCGCCTCAGGCCTTTGGCCGCCTTCAGATACGCCCTGACACCGCTTTACCCCCCACGCCCCTTGCGCAACAACACATCCAACTGATCCACCACCTCCGCCCAATCGGCATCCTCCAGCACTTCATCGCGCAAAAAGTCCGCCTGGCTGCGGGACCAGAAGAACGCGTCCGCCAGGTGCAGCTCGGGCTTGAGCGGCGAATGGGTGGCGATAAAACGCTCGATACTGATCGGGTCGTCGGGCAGGCCGAGCTGCTTGAACAGCGCCGGCAGGCTGTGGGTCGGTGACTCCATGGGGGGCTCCTGGATTTGCAGGGGGCCGGGGGTGAAAACCGCCCGGACCGGTTAGTGGCTGACCTCGCACACCTCGGCATGGGGCACCATTTTCAGGTACTGCTCCATGCTCATGTGCACCAGGTTGTGGTGGTTGCCGGCCTCGACGTAGATGTCTTTCTGCCGGGTCAGCAAGGGGTCTATGACCATGTCCAGGCCGTAGGCTTCGCCCAGGGCCGGCACCGCGCCCCGTTCGCAATCCTGAAACAGGTGGGCCAGGGTGCTTTCGCGGGTGATCTGCCATTCGCCACTGCCGCGGACCTTGCTCAGGTCCAGGTGCCGGCTCGCAGGCAGGACCGCCATCAGGTAATGCCCATGGTGGTCGTCGAGGACCACCGATTTAGCCACCCGCTCGGCGGGCACCCCGGCCACTCGCGCGGTCTCCAGGCTGCTGGCCGAATGCGGGTGAGTCACCACATCAAATTCGCAATGCGCCTGCTCCAGGCTGCGTTGCACGGTTTTTGCCATACGCATGCTGCACCTCGGTGTCCGTCACAGGGTTGCCGGACTTGGGTTGATCACCTGCTGCTCACTGCACCTGAGTCTAGGTCGCGCCAGGGGTCGCCACCACCGCCCGGCCGATTAACTTCCCAACGGCACCCGCCGTGCAGGGCTGCACGATTCAGGCGCCCGCTTGCTCAACTAGACTCAAGCACAAGGCCAGCGAATGGATGGACGTCCCGGTGCATGACTCTCCAGGAGGGTCATATGAACAGAGGTGGATGGCGGGCAGTGCTGCTCGGGTTGCTGATCGGTCTACCGGTCGGGCCGGCCTGGGCCGTGGACCCGGTGGTGGTGCTGACGCTGAACGATGTGATCAGCCCGGCCAGCGCCGACTATGTGCTGCGCGGCCTGGACCAGGCCGCCGCCGAACACGCGCAACTGGTGGTGATCGGCATCGACACCCCCGGCGGGCTCGACACCTCGATGCGCGCGATCATCAAGGCCATTCTCGCCAGCCCCGTACCGGTCGCCAGCTTTGTCGCCCCCAGCGGTGCGCGGGCGGCCAGCGCCGGGACCTACATTCTCTACGCCAGCCATATTGCCGCCATGGCCCCCGGCACCAACCTGGGGGCTGCCACCCCGGTACAGCTCGGCGTCCTGCCAGGGTCCGCCAACCCGCCGGCCGCGCCGCGCAGCGACAAAACCACCGCCCCCGACCCCGCTGACGACAACCTGACGCACAAGCAGATCAACGATGCCGCCGCCTACATCCGTGGCCTGGCGCAATTGCGCGGGCGTAACGCCGAATGGGCCGAGAAGGCCGTGCGCGAAGCCGTCAGCCTGCCGGCCGAAGAAGCCCTGAAGATCAAGGTGGTGGACTACCTGGCCGACGATCTTCCAGGCCTGCTCAAGCAGTTGGATGGCAAAACCCTCAACGCCGCCGGGCAGGCGGTCCAGCTGCACACCCTGGGCGCCGCGCTGACTCATCATGACCCCGACTGGCGCACGCAACTGCTGTCGCTGATCACCCACCCCAGCGTGGCGATGATCCTGATGATGCTCGGCGTCTATGGCTTGTTTTTCGAATTCGTCAGCCCCGGTACGGCGCTGCCCGGGGTGTTGGGGGCCATCTGCCTGCTGTTGGGCCTGTATGCCCTGCAGTTGCTGCCGGTGAACTATGCCGGCGCCGGGCTGATCCTGCTGGGCATCGGTTTTATGGTGGCCGAGGCCTTCCTGCCGACCTTCGGCGTGATCGGCTTCGGCGGCATCGTCGCCTTTATCGCCGGCTCGGTGATCCTGATGGACACCGACATCCCGGGTTATGGCATTCCGCTGCCGCTGATCGTCAGCCTGGCGGTGCTCAGCGCCGTGCTGCTGGTGGTCCTGGCCAGCCTGGCACTGCGCACGCGACGCAAACAACCGGTCAATGGCGATGCCGGCCTGGTGGGCAGCGTGACCGCGGTAACCGCCGTCGACATCGACCAGCCCTGTCACGGCTGGGTCCAGTTGCAGGGCGAACATTGGCAGGTCCTCAGCGCCAGCCCCTTGCACACCGGGCAAGCGGTGCGCGTGATGGCCCGCCAGGGCCTGTATCTGCACGTCACAGCGGTCGCATCCGCGCCGCGAGGAGAATGAGATGGGCCTGGAAATAGGTGTCGGGGCGCTCGTGGTAGTGGTGATTGTGCTGCTGGTGTCGACCTTTCGGATCCTGCGCGAATACGAGCGCGGCGTGGTGTTCCAGCTCGGGCGCTTCTGGCAGGTCAAGGGGCCGGGGCTGATCCTGCTGATCCCGGTGGTGCAGCAGATGGTTCGCGTCGACCTGCGCACCGTGGTGCTCGACGTGCCGCCCCAGGACGTGATCACCCGCGACAACGTCTCGGTCAAGGTCAACGCGGTGCTCTACTTCCGCGTGCTGGACCCGCAAAAAGCCATTATCCAGGTCGAGGATTTCCTCATGGCCACCAGCCAACTGGCGCAGACCACCTTGCGTGCGGTGCTGGGCAAGCATGAGCTGGACGAACTGCTGGCCGAGCGCGAACGCCTGAACATGGATATCCAGCAGGTGCTCGACGCGCAGACCGACGCCTGGGGCATCAAGGTGGCCAACGTCGAAATCAAGCACGTCGACCTCAATGAATCCATGGTCCGCGCCATCGCCAAACAGGCCGAAGCCGAACGCGAACGCCGGGCCAAGGTGATCCACGCCGAGGGCGAATTGCAGGCCTCGGAGAAACTCATGCAGGCCGCCGAAATGCTCGGCCGCCAACCCGGCGCCATGCAGCTGCGCTACATGCAGACCCTGAGTTCGATTGCCGGGGACAAAACCTCGACCATCGTCTTCCCGCTGCCGATCGAGCTGCTCAAGGGCATGGCCGACCTGTCCTCAAAACCCTGAATCCGCCTGCGCCGCACGCAGGCTTTCCAGGCGCTCGTAAGGGCCTCGGGCCCAACGCTCGACCTGCTCTCGCAGCAGGGGCGAGGCCTCATCGCGTTTGCTCGCGCCGTCGGCCACAAACACCTGGTCGGGCTGCTTGGCATGTTGTTCAACCCTGGAAAAAGCCCGCCTGCATTGCTCGGCGTCGAGCCCGAAAAACAGCGCCAGGCGCCCGGCCATCGCCTGGGGCAGCTCGCTGTAATTGACCGCCAGCCCCTGGAACTCGACGCAGCGTTCCAGCCCCAACTGCAACAGGCGCCCCAGGCGTCGGGCAATAAACGCCTCGCGCTCGAAACCGCTCTGGGCATCATCCAAAGCACTGGGCCCGATCAACCCCGGCACCATGTGCATGCCGCTGCGACGCAAATGGGAAACAGCGATTTCCAACGGCTCGCGGTATACGAACAACCAGGGGGTCGTGGCAAAGCAGCGGCGCAGCAAGGGCAGTTCGCCGATGTTCCAGGCATCGAGCTTGAGCACCAGGCGCTGCCCCACAACGCCCCGGGCCTGGCCATAGGCGCTGATCAGGCCGCGCAGCGCCGCCGCCAGGGTGTCGGCCGGCAGCCCGCTTCGCAGCAGGCTATCGAGCGGCGGCGGTTCGCTGATCACGGTGCAGTGATCGAGCGCCGCCAGCATCTGGCTGATCAGGGTCGAACCGCAGCGCGAGGCGTGGCAGATAAAGGCCTGGGGTTCGCATCCCGGGCTCTCGGCCTGCCAGTGGCTGAGGGTCGCCAGGGGCGTCTCGCGCCGAAACGCCTGGTTGAACGGCAAGCGCAGCGCCTCATCCACCGCTTCGCGGAAAAACGGCTGGTGCAAGGGCGTATCGCCAAACCAGCACCAGTCGACCCGCCACTGGCCCTGGCGCGCAAAAATACGAATCGGCAGCCAGCCGTGCAGGTTCAGTGGCTCCATTGTTCATTCCATTGGCGACGGCCCTGGCGCATTGCCGCGCGCACCTGGTCGGCGCTGATGCCCAGCCCGTGCTGCGCCGCCAGCGCCAGGGTGTGGGCGATAAAGGCTTCGCTGTCGGTCAGGGCCTGCAGGCTCTGGCACAGGTGCGGATGGTCCGCCAGCAGCTGGCGAAACTGAGCGAACGCCGCAGCGGCCGCCCCCTCTCCCGGGGCCGGCGTGGTAGCGGAGCCGGCTTCGATGGCCTGGCTCAGCCAGGGGCCGGGGCGGCAGTCGAGCACCAGGTGAATCCGCTCGCTGCGGTCCCGGTTGTCCACGCTGTGGGGCCGTGACAGATCGAGAAACCAGCATTCGCCCGCGGCCAGCGGCATGCGCTGACCATCGAGCATAAAGTCGACCAGCGGCGGGCTGAGCAGGGGGATATGCAGGCGCAGATCAGCCTCGGGCCCTTGCAGGTCGTAGTCGCGGTGCTCGAAGATGCGGCTGCCCGGCCCGACCCGCAGCAGCCGCGCCGAGCGGATTTCCAGCCCCAGGTCACTCAAGGCCTGCTGCCAGCGCGGATCACGCTGCCAGGGCTGGCGTTCGAGCGCCGCGCCCTGCCCCGGCGCCAGTTCGGTGAGGGCGTCCTGCGGCGCAATCAGCGCCACGCCGCTCCAGTCACCCTGGTAGTACTCGGCGTTGAAATGCCGCTGCCATTGCTCCGGGCTGATCTCGGCCAGGGCTTGCAGCAAAAGGGGCAGATCCAGGCTGACCGGCAACCGCGCATAGGCCACTCGACTCATGGCTGGGGCAGTACCCGGCACTCGCCCAGCCAATCCAGCAGCCGGGCCACGCAGGTTTCGACGGAGCCGTGGCCGGTGTCCAGCTCGAGCGCCGCGGCAAGCGGCACTTCATAGGGCGCGGAGACACCGGTGAAGCTCGCCATCTCGCCACGCCGCGCACGGGCGTAATGGCCCTTGGGGTCGCGTTGTTCGCACACCGCCAGGGAGGCGCTGCACCAGACTTCGTGATAGTCCTCGCCCAGGCGCTGGGCGAAGAGTTCGCGCAGCTCGATCAGGGGCGCAATCATCGCCATGATCACGATCTGTCCGTTGCCCACCAACAGCGCCGCCAGCTCACTGGCCCGGCGAATGTTTTCCCAGCGATCGGCTTCGGTAAAACCCAGGTCGCGATTCAGCCCGCCCCGCAGGGCATCGCCGTCCAGCACCAGGCTTTGCGCGCCCAGGGCGAACAGCTCGGCGTGCAGGGCCTGGGCCAGGGTCGATTTGCCCGCGGCCGGCAACCCGGTGAGCAGGATCGCCGCACCGCGATGGCCATTGCGGGCCTCGCGGCGAGTGCGGCTGATGCTGGCCGTGGGTGCCTGCAGGTCACTGCTGCCGGGCATGGACCACCGGCGCCGCGATATTGCCCGACGCCCAATCGGCTTCCCGGCCGGCCATGGCCGTGGCGATGGACTGGACCTGGGTCGATTGCAGCTCATCCGGCAGCGGGTCGAGCCCGGCGCTGGCGAAGATCTGACCGTAGGCATTGCGCAGGTCGGCGTAGGACAGGTCACGCCGCAGGTCGGTCTGCAAGGTATTGAGCTCGCCCTGGATCAGGTCCAGCTCGCCCAGGCCGTTGGCCTGATAACGATTGCGCAACTGGCCGACGATCTGCCCGTCGATATTCGCCAGCTGCTGGTTGGTCTTGAACTGGCGCATGGCTTCACGGTAGTTGGCGTTGGCCACGTAGAGCTGGGCCAGCACCGCGATCGACATCGCCTGGCGCCGCGCGGTGGCCACTTCTTCACCGGCCTTGGCGACGTTGATCGCCGCCGGGGCGGAGATCACGTTGAACAGGTTCCAGGTGACCTTGACCCCGTAGTCGGCCCACTTGTCGTTGACCAGGAACGAGTTGCTGTCGTAATGCCCGCCTGCGGAAAATTCCAGCCCCGGCAACAGGCGCAGCATCGCCTTGCGGGTTTCCGCCGAACTGATGCGGGTCTGGTAGTCCTGTTCGCGCAGTTCCGGACGGCTGGCCAGGGCTTCCTGTTCCAGCACGGCCATGTCGACCTTGAGCTCGGGGATCGAATAATCGTCCACGGTCGCCAGGGTCAGGGGAGTGCCCAGGGGCAGGTTGATCAGGGTCGCCAGTTCGGTCTTGGCCAGGGACAAGGCGCGCCGCTGCTCTTCGAGCTGACGAGTGGCCTCGATCAGCGAACGCTGGTAACCCAGGGCCTGCACCGGGTCGCCGATGCGCTGTTCACTCATGCTCTGGCTGTTGCCCCGGGCCTTGTCGACCCGCGCCATGAGGCTGTCGATCTGGCCGAGCAGACGCTCGGCGGCCACCGCCCGCCAATAGGCCGAGCGCACGTCCTGGACGATGGTGTTGATCACCTTGCGCCGCCGTTCCTGGACGATCAGGCGTTGGTCGCCCTGCTGCTTGGCACTGATGTAGCTGACCCCGAAATCGAGCACGTTCCACACCATGGTCAGGTCGGCCACGTTGCGGTCGCGGTCCTGGGAGGTCGAGGGTTCCAGGGACTGGGTGCCGGTGCGCACGCTTTCGCTGCTGGAGGCGCTGACGTTGTTGCGCCCGGCGTAGCCGGCGGAAAGCGCCATGCGCGGCAACATGTCGAAGCTGGCGAGGTCCAGCTGGCGCTTGGCCAGGGCCTCCTCCATGATTTTCAGGCGGCCTTCGAGGTTGTACTTCACCGCGCGGGCCATGGCCTGGTGCAAGGTCAGCGGGCCGCTGAGCGGCTCCTGGTCCTTGTACATGCTCGACAGGTCGCTTTTCGCGCGCTGCTCGCTGACGCTGCGTTCGATGGGGTCGCTGGTGACCGCGCAACCACTCACAACCAGCGCCAGCAGGCTGACGCTGAACAACTTCTGACTGTTTCTCATCCCTGAATCGCCCCTGGGAACCGCATTGATTAAGTGTGTTTCAAGCCTGCATTTCGCTGATGCCGGCCTGTTCGAAAGCATAGGTCAGATCCTGGATCTGCCGTTGTTCATTGTCTTTGAGTTGCTGCAGTTGCTGGCCCAGGGTCGGCGCGCCAAATACCCCGCGCAGCCCCTGGGTCGCATCACTGCTGATCGAATGCTTGCCGAAGGCGTTCAAGGAGTCGCTTTGGGTGCCCGAGTCCTGGTTGAACAGGCTCGACAGGGTGCTGCTGCCGAACACCCCGCCATCGCCACCGCCAAAGCCGAGGAAGCCGCTGCCATTGCCATCTCCTCCGCTGTCGGTGCTGAACACCTGGGCGATAAAGCTCGGCGCCAGCGCACCGTTATTGATGAATATGCTGCCGATTGGCGGCAGGCCACCGCCGCTGGTGCGTTGCTCGAACAGCGGCGGCATCACCAGCGGCGAGCCCAGGTCACCGCTCGGCGGGCCGAAGATGATCGGCTGCAGCGGGACGTTGGCCAGTGCGGGCGGTGCCACCGGCTCGCTGACCCGGAACTCCGGATCGCCGGCCGGGGACACCGTGGTCACCGTGGACACCGTGGTCACCGAGTACATGTTGGAGTTGGAAAAGCCGCTGCCGGCGTTGCCCGCCAGGTCGGTGTAACTGCTGTTGTCCAGGGTGATGAAGTTGCTCGGGTCGGTCAGGTTGGCCGTCGGCGTCAGGGTCGCGGTCCAGGTCTTGCCGCCATCGCTGGTGGCCAGGTTGGACAGGGTGCCGTTGGCCACGCTCAGGTCCGACAGGTCGAAACCGGTGACCGCTTCGGTGAACGTGATGGTCACGGTGGTGGTCTGGCCGGCGGTCAGGCTCGGGTTGGCGACCACAATGGTAGCGCTCGGCAGATCGGCATCGACCCCATAGTTGTTGGAGATGGCGATACTCGAGCCAAGGTTGCCCGCCTGGTCTATGACCCCACTGGTATCGAGTACCACCAGATTGGTAGCGTCGGTGACGCCAGCCGTCGGGGTCAGGGTCGCGGTCCAGGTCGTGCCGCCATCGCTGGTGGCCAGGTTGGACAGGCTGCCGTTGGCCACATTCAGGTCCGACAGGTCAAAACCGTTGACCGCTTCGCTGAAGGTGATGGTCACGGTGGTGGTCTGGCCGATGCCCAGGTGCGCGTTGGCCACCGAAATGGTCGCCGTCGGGCGCTGGGTGTCGATGCTGTAGTTGTTGGAGGTGGTGCTGCCGTTGCCGGCATTGCCGACGGCGTTGAGCACACCAGTGTTATTGAGCGTGATCACGTTGCTGGTGTCCGAGATATTACTGCCCGGGGTGAAGGTCGCGGTCCAGGTGATGCCACCATCGCTGCTGGTGACAGTGCTCAGGGTGCCATTGGCCACGCTCAGGTCCGAGTTGTCAAAATCGCTGACCGCCTCGCTGAAGGTAATGGTCACCAGGGAATTGCCACCGACCAGCAACGCAGGGTTCGCCACCACGATGGTAGAGGTTGGCTGCACCGTCTGGATGCTGTAGTTGGCCGAGTTGGTCACGCCAGTACCGGCGTTGCCGGCCAGGTCCTCGACCCCGGCGTTGTTCAGGGTGATGAGGTTGCTGATGTCACTCACGCCGCTGGTCGGGGTGAACGTCGCGGTCCAGGTCGTGCCGCCGTCGCTGCTGATGAGGTTGCTCAGGCTGCCATTGGCCACGCTCACGTCGCTATTGTCGAAGCCGATCACCGGCTCGCTGAAGGTGATGGTCACCTGCGAGGTCTGCCCCGCCAACAGCGCGGGATCGGACATCACGATGGCCGCGGTCGGACGCTGGCTATCAATCACATAGGCGTTCGAGCTCACGCTACCGCCGCCCGCATTGCCGGCACCATCGATTACGCCACTGCTGTCCAGGACAATGTGGTTGTTGCCCTGGTTGATGCCCCCGACCGGGGTCAGGGTTGCGGTGTAGGTAATGTTGTCGCTGGTACTCAGGCCGCTCAGGGTGCCGTTGTCAGTGGTCAGGTCGCCGAGGTCCAGACCGCTCACGGCCTCGCTGAAGGTGATGGTCACCACGGACGAACCGCCGACCCCAAGGTGATCGGTGGCCACCACCACGGTGGCGGTCGGACGCTCGGTATCGACCGCATAGTTGTTGGACACACTGCTACCGACGCCGACATTGCCGGAACCCGCCGCCTGGACCCCACTGTTATCGAGGACGACCTGGTTGCTGGCGTCGGTGGTATTGCCGCTCGGGGTAAAGGTCGCAGTCCAGGTGGTGCCGCCGTCGCTGCTGGTCACGGCGCTCAAGGTGCCGTTGCTGATCGTCAGGTCGGCGTTGCTGAAGTCAGTCACCGCCTGGTTGAAGGTGATGGTCACCAGCGCGGTTTCGCCGATGCCCAGGACCGGGTCCGAGATCACGATGGTGGCGTTGGGACGCACGGTATCGATGGTGAAGTTGGCCGAGTTGGTGATACCGATACCGTCATTGCCAGCCAGGTCCTTCACCCCGGCGTTGTTCAGGCTGATGAGGTTGGTGGTGTCACGCACGTTGACCGTCGGCGTGAAGGTCGCGGTCCAGGTAATGCCGCCGTCGCTGCTGCTGACTGCGCTCAGGGTGCCGTTTGGCAC
The DNA here is from genome assembly GCF_000416215.1 of Pseudomonas sp. CF161. Lineage (NCBI taxonomy): Bacteria > Pseudomonadati > Pseudomonadota > Gammaproteobacteria > Pseudomonadales > Pseudomonadaceae > Pseudomonas > Pseudomonas sp. CF161. The sequence goes on along the minus strand of NZ_ATLP01000053.1, from coordinate 2,215 downwards.
GCTCAGGTCGTTGTTGTCGAAACTTGTCACCGCCTCGCTGAAGGTGATGGTCACCATGGTGGTCTCGCCCGCGGTCAGCTGCGGGTCGGCCACCACAATGGTCGCCGTGGGGACCAGGGTATCGATCGCGTAGTTGTTGGAATCCGTGGTGCCGACCCCGGCGTTGCCGCTGAGGTCCTGATAGGTGGTGTTATTCAGGGTAATCAGGTTGCTGGCGTCTTCAACGGCGCTGTTCGGGGTCAGCGTCCCGGTCCAGGTAATGCCGCCGTCACTGGTGATCAGGGTACTGAGGGTGCCGTTGACAATGGTCAGGTCGCTGTTGCTGAAGTTGGTCACCGCCTCGCTGAAGGTGACGGTCACCAGCGACGTTTCACCCGCCTTTATCGAGGGGCTGGCAACCTCAACGGTGGCCGTCGGGCGTACGCCGTCGATCAGCACATTGTTGGAGTCGGTGGTGCCGGCGCCGGCATTGCCCGCCGCGTCATGCACGCCACTGTTGTCCAGGGTGATGTGGTTGGTGGCACTGAAGATCCCGGGCGTCGGGGTAAAGGTCGCGGTCCAGGTGACGCCGCCGTCGCTGGTGGCCAGGTTGCTCAGGTCGCCGTTGCTCACCGCCAGGTCGCCCAGGTCGAGATCGCTCACGGCCTCGTTGAAGGTGATGGTCACAGTGGTGGTCTGGCCGATACCCAGGTTGGTGTTGCCGAACACGATGGTCGCGGTGGGCCGCTGGGTGTCGATCGAATACTGGCCGGAGGTGGTGCTGCCGCTGCCGGCGTTGCCCGCCAGGTCACTGACACCGCTGTTGTTCAGCGTAATCACATTGCCGGTGTTTTTAATGCCGGCGGTCGCGGTCAGGGTCGCGGTCCAGGTCAGGCCACCGTTAAGGGTGGTCAAGGCGCTCAGGGTGCCATTGGCCACCGCCAGGTCGGTGCTGGTGAGCCCGGTGACCGCCTCGCTGAAGGTGATGGTCACCTCCGACGTGTCATTGATGCTCAACGACGGGTTGGCCACGACGATGGTCGCCGTCGGCAACACGGTGTCGACCACGTAGCTGCCGGACGTCGAATCGCCGATCCCGGCGTTGCCGGCGGTATCGGTGTAGAGGGTGTTGTTCAGGGTCACGATATTGCCACTGCTGGCGTTGCCGGCCACGGGCGTCAGGGTCGCGGTCCAGTGGATGTTGTCGCTGGTGCTCAGGTTGCTCAGCACACCATTGGTCGCGGTCATGTCCGCCAGGCTGAAGTTGCTCACCGCTTCGCTGAAGGTGATGTTCACCGTGCCGGTGGCGGTGGTGCTCAGGGTCGGACCGGTATAGGTGACGGTCGCCGTCGGCCTTACGGTGTCGACGCTGTAGTTGCCGGACAGCGTGTTGCCGACCCCGGCCAGGCTCAGCGACACGCTGGTGACGCCGGTGTTGTCCAGGGTGATGTGGCCAGTGCCGGTGACACCGGCATCAGGGGTGAAAGTCGCGGTCCAGGTTTTACCGCCGTCGCTGGTGGTCAGGTTGCTGAGGGTGCCGTGTGGCGCCGTCAGGTCGGCCAGCGTGAAACCGCTGACCGCTTCGCTGAAGGTGATGGTGACCTGGGAGGTGGTGCCGATGTGCTGGGCCGGGGTCGTGACCACGATGGTCGCGGTCGGCGACGGATCGTAGGCGGTGTTGGCCGTTGCACCGGTGTCATTGAACAAGCCGGGGATCGCCGTCGGCGAGACGCCTTGCGAGGCCGTGGAAACGTTGGTCAAGCCGCCTACGCCACTGCCCCCGGCGTTGTTGGCCGCGTTCAGGGCGGCAAAGTTGGCCACGGTGATCAGCACCGAGCCTTTGTTCCAGATGGCACCCACACCCCGGCCAGCCTCGCCGCCGTTAAGTTCGGTACCACTGCCCACCATCGAGCCGCCACCACCGCCGCCGCCGGCACCGATATTGCCGGTAATCACCGACGTGCCGACGATGGTCAATTTGCCGCTGCTGGCGTTGTAGATACCCCCGGCCGCCGAGCCGCCCTTGCCCGGAGCCGCCGCCACCGCCGCCGATGGAGAGGCCACCGGCAGAGGCCGTCCCGCCCGCGGAGCCATCGGAATAGCCGTAGGTATTGTGGGTGCCGGCCCCGCCGACGCTTGAACCACCGACGCCGCCCATGTTCACCGTGCCAAAGGCGCCACCGTGGCCGCCCTGGTTGGCCGTGCCCGAAGTACCGGCGTAGGTTCCGCTGCCATC
>NZ_ATLP01000052.1:0-153405 GCF_000416215.1 Pseudomonas sp. CF161 | reverse complement strand
GGCGGCGAGCGGGCCCGAGCCGGGATCGGCTGGGCGCTGGCCGCCGACTCGCCGCTGTTGCTGGCCGACGAACCCACTGCCGCCCTGGACATCGCCCACCAGCTGAGCCTGATGAACTACCTGCGCAGCCGCCTGGAGCATTGCGCGCAACTGCTGGTGCTGCATGACTTGGGGCTGGCGATGCGCTTCGCCGACCGCATCGCGGTTCTGGCCGAAGGCCGCCTGCTGGGCACCGGCAGCCCCCAGGCCGTCAGGCAGGCCGGTTGGCTGGAACAGGCATTCGGCCTGGGGTTCGCCTGGCATGACAGCCCCCATGGCCTGTATCCGATTCCCCTGGGCGCCGCGCCGTAGTCGGCACCCAGGCGCAATCAGGGGTGCTGCCGCGGCTGATACCGACACAAGCCGAGCACGGCGATAAAACCACCGCTGGACATCAGGGCGGCGCAGAGAAATATCGCGGAGTAGCCAAATCCGGTGGCCACCCACCCCATCAACGGGCCGGCCACCCCGACTGCCAGGTCGAAGAATAACGAAAGCGCACTGAGGGCCGAATTGCGATTGGCCGCCGGGGTCCGGGCCAATGTCTCGACCCCCAGGCCTGGGTAGACCCACGACACGCCAATCCCGGTCAGCGCACCGCCGGCAATCGCCAGCCCGGGAGACGGCGCCAGCCATATCAGCAGCATGCCCAGGGTCTGCACCAGCAGGCAGCCGCCCACCACCTTGTAGCCCCTGAAGCGCTGCAGGATGCCCGGAGTCAGCAAGCGGGCCAGGATAAAGCCCGCACCGAAACTGCTTAAGCAATAGGCGGCATGCCCCCAGCCGCGACTGTCGAAATACAGCACGACAAAGGCCGTCAATCCACCAAAACCCAGGGAGCTGCACACCAGCACCAGGCCATTGGGCATGACGCTGAACAGCACCCGATAAAACGCCAGGCGCACGCCAGCCACCCGCGGCGCCGGACGCTTGCCCAGGGCCAGCAGCAGGAACACCAGCCCCAGCAGCACCGTGCACAGCCCGACACTGGCCAACCCGAACAGATTGCGCAGCAACACGCCCAGGGGCGCGCCGACCGCCGTGCCGCCATAGGCCGCGATGCCGTTCCAGGACAGCACCTGGGCGGCGCGCGGGGCGCCGCACAGGCCAATGGCCCAGGTGGTGCACGGGGTCGAGACCATGGCGGTGGAGGCTCCCAGCAGCACCCGCCCGGCCAGCAGCAGCTGGACGAACAACCAGGAATGGTCATGCAGAACGATCGCCAGCGCCGTCAGGCTGCCGCTCACCATCAAGCCGCAGAAGCCGCACGCCACCGAGAACCTGGCCCCCATTCGGTCCGCCACACCACCGGCCAGCGGCCTCGCCAGCAGCGTGCCCAGGTACTGCACGCTGATCACCAGCCCGGCAAACACCGAGCCCAGGCCCAGGTCGTTGAGGATGTAGCCAGGCAGGACCGCCAGGGGCAAGCCGGCGCAGACATAGGAAATAAAGTTGAAGCCGACAATCGACAGGACCAGGCCGTGCCCGGTCCCCGCCTTGACCCCGGCCGCCATGGGGGTTGCGCCCTGACTCATGTCGCGCCGTGCCTCATGCGCCCTGCTCCGCCGATCAGCGCCCGGGCCTCAGGCCTCTTTGGCCAGCTGGGTTTCAATGGCCTCGAGCAACCGAGGGTCATCCGCCGCGACATCCGGGGCGAAACGCGCCACGACCCGGCCCTGGCGGTCGATCAGGAACTTCTCGAAGTTCCACAGCACGTCCGTGGTGTTGTCGGACTCGATGCCATAGCCCTTGAGCCGCTCGCGGAACGGGCCGTCGCCGATGGCCGCCGGTTGCGCGGCGGTCAGTCCGGCGTAGAGCGGATGACGGTCCGCGCCCAGCACCGAGAGCTTGGAAAACAGCGGGAAGTGCACGTCGTAGTTCAGGGAGCAGAACTCGACGATTTCAGCGTCGCTGCCCGGCTCCTGCTCCTTGAAGTTGTTGGCGGGAAAGCCCAGCACTTCCAGGCCCTGGGCCCGTTTAGCCTGGTAAAGCTGCTCCAGGCCCGCATATTGCGGGGTCAGGCCGCATTTGGATGCCACATTGACCACCAGCAGGACCTTGCCCCGGTACTGGCCAAGGTTGCTCGGGCTGCCATCGATCTGCTTCAACGGGATGTCGTAAAGGGAATCAGTCATCTGTGTGCCTCTTGCTGGGATCGTCAAAGGGTACGGCCAATGATTTCTTTCATGATTTCCGAGGTGCCGCCATAGATCCGCGCAACCCGCGCATCGACCCAGGCCCGGCTGATCTTGTACTCGCTCATGAACCCGTAACCGCCGTGCAGTTGCAGGAATTCGTCGAGCAGCTTGCCCTGCATTTCCGAACCGAGCAATTTGGCCATGGCCGCCACGTCCGGCGCCAGCTCGCCGCGCATGACCTTGGCCAGGCAGTCGTCGACAAACACCCGCAGCATGGTGAACTGCGCCTTGGCTTCGGCCAGCTTGAAACGGGTGTTCTGGAAATCCAGTACCGGCTTGCCGAATACCTTGCGCTCGCGGGTGTAGTCGATGGTTTCGGCCAGCAGCGTCTCGATCGACTGCGCGGCGCGAATGGCGATGATCAGCCGCTCCCAGGCCAGTTGGTGGGTCAGGTACTTGAAGCCCTGCCCCTCTTCGCCCAGGCGGTTGCCGGCAGGCACCCGCACCTCATCGAAAAACAGCTCGGCAGTGTCCTGCCCCTTGAGACCGATCTTGTCCAGCAGCCGGCCCTTGGAGAAACCCTGGCGGTCTTCTTCGATGCAGATCAGGGTCAGTTCCTTGGCGCTCAGGTCGAGCTTGGTCGCCGTCACCATCAGCCCGGCATTGCCGCCGTTGGTGATGAACGTCTTCTGCCCGGAGACGAGGTAGTCCTCACCGTCGCGGCGCGCCAGGGTGCGCATCGAGCGCAGGTCGCTGCCAATGCCGGGTTCGCTCATGGCGATCACGCCGATCAGCTCGCCGCTGACCATGCGCGGCAGCCAGCGCTGCTTCTGCTCCTCGCTGCCATAGGCAACGATATAGGGTGCGACGATCTCGGAATGGGTGGTGAAGCCGACGGCCGTGGCATTGGCCCGGGCCAGCTCTTCAATCATCACCGCCGAGTGGCCGAAGTCACCGCCGGGGCCGCCGTACTCTTCCGGCACGGTGGAACACAGCAAGCCGGTCTCCCCGGCCTTCAGCCAGACTTCCTTGGGCACGATGCCGTTCTTTTCCCACTCGTGCAGGTAGGGCACGATCTCGCGGTCGACAAAACGGCGCGCCTGATCGCGGAACATAGTGTGGTCTTCGCGGAAAACGCCACGCATCTTCAGTACTCCAGAATGTGACTCGGTAATGGCGCTGCCGCCTTAACGATCGAGGTAGTCGGGGCTGCGTTTCTCGACAAAGGCCGACACCGCCTCGTGATGGTCCTGGGTGTGATGGGCCAGGGACTGATAGGCCGCCGACAACTCCAGCAAGGAGTCCAGGCGCATATGCTGGCCCTCGCGCAGCAGGCGCTTGCACAGCCGCAGCGAATGCCCGGGATTGCTGGCAATGCGCACCGCCAGCGAGCGCGCCTCGGCCATCAGCGTCTGGTGCGTGCACACCTGCTCCACCAGCCCCCATTCCAGGGCCTTGACCGCATTGATGGTGTCGCCGGTGAACGACATCAGGCTGGCCTTGGGGATACCGATGATGCGCGGCAACAACCACGCCCCGCCGTCGCCGGGCACGATGCCCAGGCGCACGAAGCTTTCGGCGAACACCGCGGTGGTGGACGCCAGGCGGATGTCGCACATGCAGGCCAGGTCCAGCCCGGCGCCGATCGCCGGGCCGTTGACCGCCGCAATCACCGGGATGTCCAGCTCGTAGATCGCCAGGGGAATGCGCTGGATGCCGTCGCGATAGGTGTTGCGCAGCTCGTAGGGCGAGCCGGCAAAGATCCCGCCGCGCTCGTGCATGTCCTTGACGTTGCCGCCGGCGCAGAACGCGCTGCCATTGCCGGTCAGCACCATGACCCGCACCGACTGGTCGCGGCGCAGCTCGGCGCAGAGGTCGACAAACTCCTGGATCTGTTCGGGCGTGGTCAGGGCGTTGCGAGTGTCGGGGTGGTTCATGCGCACGGTGACGATACCGCCCTCGCGCTCGATCTGAAGAAACGCGCTCATGCCGGATTACTCGCAAGGCTGGTGAGAGGGTGCTGGCCATGGCCGGTCAGCAGCGGCCAGTAGCCATCGCCGCCGCCCTGGCATACCTGGGTCCCCAGGCGCTGGCTCCAGACACTGGCGGAACCGAACTCGCTGCGCCAGGCCCATAAGCGGCGGGTCAGCAGGTGCAGTGGATACTCTTCGGTGAAACCAATGGCGCCGTGTACCGAATGGGCAATACCGGCGCCCACTCCAGCGGCTTCGCCAGTGCTGATTTTCGCCACGGCAATGGTCAGCGAAGCCAGCCCGTCGACGGATTCGGCAAACGCCGCCTCGGCCGCGATCCCGGCGGCGGCCGCCTGCTCGGCAAACACCGCCAGTTGCTGCTGAATGGCCTGGAACGAACCGATGGCCTTGCCGAACTGCTGGCGTTCACGAGCGTAGCCGGCGGTCATGTCCAGCAGCGCATGCAGGGCGCCGGCGATCTGCGCCGAACGCAGCATCGCCCCCGCCAGGTGCAGGACCTGGGCGTCGAGCCCGGCCGGCAACGGTGCCTGCGCCAATACCGGGGCACTGGTGAAACCCAGGTCATCCCGAGGTTCGCCAGCCACATTGAGGCTGAGCGTCAGCTCACTGGCGCAGTCACGTTGCAGCAACACCAGGTTCGGCGTGCCCGCCGGCGTATGGGCGATGGCGACCAGGGCATCGACGTGACGCCCCCAAGGCACGGCATAGGCTGAGCCATAGACCCGTCCGTCGTCCAGCACCAGGTCGGCGCTGGCGGCGATGCTCAAGGCCCCTGCCCGCCCTTCCAGGCCGGCCCGGCTCAACAGCCAGTTGGCCAGCAGCGCCTCCCCCAGCGGGGCCGGCACCGCATGGCGGCCCGCAGCGCGCACCATGACGTACATGTCCGCCCAACTGGCCTCGGCCCCGCCCTGCGCCTCGCTGACCCCGGCCAGGGTAAAGCCCGACTCGTCCAGGGCCGCCCATAGTCGGGTCGGCCATTCACCGCCTTCACAATCCATTACCTGCGCCGGTGTCGCCAGGTCGGCAAACAGGCGTTCAATCGTCGCTTCAAATAGTTCGCGCATTATCGCAACCCCAAGCCACGGGCAATGATGCCGCGCAGAATTTCCCGAGTGCCGCCGCGCAATGAAAACGACGGCGCCATTTGCATCAGATAGGCCAGGACCCGGGCGTGCTCGTTGCCCCCGTCCTGCCGGGGTTCGGCTTCCAGCAGCAACTGGGCCACCTCGGGGATTTCCTGCTCGAAGGCATTGCCCAGGTCCTTGACGCAGGATGCCGCCCAGGCCGGGTGTTCGCCGGCCGCCAGTTGCGCGGTGACCGACAACGACATGTTGCGCAAGGTCAGCAACTTGGCCGAGAGACGGCCGATCTCCCGCGCCTGCAAGGCATCGGGGGTCTTGCCCAGCGCATCGATCAAGGTCTTCAGCAAGGCCATGCAACTGAGGAAGCGCTCGGGCCCGCTGCGCTCGAATGCCAGCTCGGCGGTCACCTGGTCCCAGCCCTGGCCCTGCGTGCCGATCAAGGCATCGGCGGGCAGGCGCACATTGTCGAAGAACACTTCGTTGAAGTGCTCGCCGCCGGCCAGGTCGCGGATTGGGCGAATGGTGATGCCGGGCAGACTCAGGTCGACGATGAATTGCGACATGCCGTCGTGGCGCGCAGCGGTTTTTTCGCCGGTGCGCACCAGGGCGATCATATATTGCGAATGGTGCGCGTTGGTGGTCCAGACCTTCTGCCCGTTGAGCCGCCAGCTGTCGCCTTCACGCACTGCGTTGCTCTTGATCGACGCCAGGTCGGAGCCGGAATTGGGCTCGCTCATGCCAATGCAGAAGTAGCTTTCGCCGCGGCAGATAGCGGGCAGGTACTGCTGCTTTTGCGCCTCGGTGCCGAAACGGTTGATCAACGGCCCGCTCTGGCGGTCGGCAATCCAGTGGGCCGAGACCGGCGCGCCGGCCGCCAACAACTCTTCAATGATCACGTAGCGGGCAAAGGGGCCGGCCGCCGCACCGCCATAGGCCTCGGGCAACGCCATGCCGACCCAGCCCCGGGCCCCGAGTTTTTGACTGAACCGGGCGTCAAAGCCCATCCACGATTCGGCGCGCAAGGTTGCCGGGTAATCGGCCAGGGTGTCCTGGATGAACGCCCGCACCTCTGCCCGCAACGCCTGGGCCTGAGGCGGAATACTGCTGTAGGAAAATTGACTGATGGCCATATGCGCTCTCTAACGCTGAACACAGGCGCAATCGCCTCGAACGAAGCGACCACAGAATGGCAACCGCCCCCGCACCCGCCGTTGGCCGACGACTGCGGGAACAGTGGCAAGTTACAACGCGGTTTGCGCGTCGGCCTCGGCGAACATCGCATTGATGTCGCCGGAGGTAACGGGCTTGCTGTCATGGCGACCGTGGTCGGCGCCACCCAGGCCCAGGGCCGGCTCGGTGCTGACGTGGGTCGCCTGGGCGCGCAATGCGGCCACTGTGCAGTTTTCCCGACCGTGGATGGAGAACGGGTCAAAGGAGAACTCACGCATCGCATTCAAGTGGGTGACCTTGTCGATCATCTCTTTCGGCAGGTGCTGCAGCCCTTCCCAGGCGGTTTCCGGCGAGTGCGGCCAGGTGCAGTCCGAGTGCGGGTAATCGCTTTCCCAGGTGACCATGTCGGTGTTCAAGTACTTCAGGTTCTGCAGACCGAAGTTGTCTTCGATAAAGCAGGTGACGAAATGCTTGTTGAAGATATCGCTGGGCATCTTCCCGTCGAAGTTGGAATTGGTCCAGGCGTTGTGGTGGCGGTGAGTGAAGTCCGCACGTTCCAGCAGGTACGGGATCCAGCCAATGCCGCCTTCGGACAGGGCCATGCGCAGGTCGGGGAATTTCTTCCACATCGGCGCCCAGATCCAGTCCGCCGCGGAGTTGGCGATGGAGATCGGCATCGAAGTGATCCAGGCGTCGATCGGCGACATATCGGACGCGTGGTTGGCTTTGACACCGGTGCCGATATGGCAGCAGATCACCACCTTGTTGTCGCTGCAGGCCTTCCACAGCGGGTCCCAGTAGTCACTGTGGATCGACGGATAGCCGTGAATCGCCGGGTTGTCCGACAGCGACAGCGCATGCACGCCCTGCCTGGCCAGGCGCTCCACTTCGGCCGCAGCGGCCTTCATGTCCCACCACGGCACGATCATCAGCGGAATGAAACGACCCGGCGCCGCGTTGCACCAGTCATGCAGGTGCCAATCGTTATAGGCCTGGATCGCCGCCATCGAGACATCACGGTCGGCATGGACCTGGAAGCGCTGACCGGCGAAGCCCGGGAAGGTGGGGAAGCACAATGAACCGAGCACGCCATTGGCGTTCATGTCGTCGACTCGGTCCTTGATACTCCAGGTGCCACGACGCATCTGATCGTAGCCCAGCGGCTCCATGCCGTACTCCTCCTTCGGGCGGCCGACCACGGAGTTCAGGCCCATGTAACCGGTGGCCTGCTCTTCGAACACCCATACATCGCGGTCGCCTTTCTTGACCACATGAGGCTCGCGCCCCTTGAAGCGCGCCGGCATGTGGCGAGCAAAGGCATTAGGCGGCTCGATCGCGTGGTCATCGACGCTGACGAGAATCAGATCTTCAACTTTCATTGTTTTCCCCTTCGCATTCGGGCTTGTTGTTGTTCCTGGATCATAGTGCACATCCCCCACTAATTAAACACTTTTTTTGATTGTGTTCATATTAAATCGGAAGTGCAGCACGCGGACGTGCAGGGGCCGGGCCGCGCACGGGCTCGCGCACGCCGCAGCCGAACCAGGTGGCAGTAGAGCGCGGGGCTCAGTCCCAGAGCACGTGCAGGTAATGCGGGCCACGCAGCTGTGCGCCGACGATCTGCGGTCCGGGCTTGCTCGGGTCGAGACGGATATTGGGCATCAGGTCGAGAATCGCATTCAGCGCGCAGTTGATCTCGGTCTTGGCCACAAACTGGCCAATGCACATGTGCGGCCCGAAGCCGAAACCGAACGAGGGCTTGGCCTTTCGATCGATGTCGAAGGTGTCGGCATTCTCGAACGCCTCCTCATCGCGATTGGCCGATGTGACGATGCACTGCACCATCGCCCCCTTGGGAATCGGCACGCCGCGAATCTCCAGGTCTTTGGCGGCCTGGCGCACCTTGAAGGTGGCCACCGGCTCGAAGCGCACGGCCTCATCGATCGCCTTGCCCACCAGGCTGCGGTCGTTGCGCACCCGCTCCAGCACCTGCGGGTTCTGCAACAGCAGCGACACCAGGGTGCCGAAGGTGCGGGTCGTGGTTTCACTGGCGGCCGGCAACAGGGAGCGAACAAAGGTGGCGATCTCATGGTCGTCCAGGGAACGCCCCTGATACTCGGCGCCAATCAGTCGGCTGATCAGGTCGTCGCCGCTGGCACCGGCCGCCCGGCGCTCTGCCACCACGTCCTTGACCACGTCATACAAGGCTTGGGCGGCGTGCATTGCCGCGCCACGGGCGGCGGCGGCCTTTTCCGGGTCGACCTGGGGCCCGGCCAGGATTGCCAGGGCCCAGGCGGCGTACTGTTCGATCTGCTCGGGGCGGTCTTCGGGAAAACCGATCAGCGAGTAAATGACCCGGATCGGAAAATACAGCGCGAAATCCATCAGGTCCGCGCCCTTGCTGGCCAACATCGGCTTCAGGTATTCCTCGCGGATCACCCGGTCGATCTTGGTTTCTTTCCAGCGGTTGACCGTCTCCGGCATGAATATCGGTTGCAGCAGGTTGCGGATGTTCTTGTGAGCGTCACCGTCCATCGCGGTCAGGATCAGGCCATCGAAAAACGACCCCAGGCCCTCGGCGATAAAGCCGCTGGTGAAGGTGCCGGCATCACGCATCACGGCCATGACGTCATCGTATTTGAACAGGGTGAAGGTCGGTCGGTTCGCATCCAGACCGGCAATCGACGGCACACCCAGGCGGGCCATGAAGTTGTCTTGCAGTACCGGGGAATGGGCGCGCATCTCGCGGTAGGTTGCGTGCAGGTCGATATCGCTGGTGCCGCGATAATTGCTGGCTACGTCGGTAAATACCTTGGCCAGGTCGCTCTGTGCCGGTGTGGACATGATCGTCTCCGTGATTATTGTCATTATTTTTTTATTCGACCTACAGAAACCCGGAGGTTTCCGGCTAATAGTAGGCTTACCGCCATATAACTGAACACTTTTTAATAAAACGATTAGCTATAGAGCTTGATCAGCCTCAGTAAGCCTGCTGCACCAGGGTCATGCGCCCGCCCGCCAGCATCAGCGCGCAGTACAGCCCGAGCTCCACCACCTGCCCGGTGGAAAAAAACTCCCCGAGACGGACGAAGTGTTCATCGCCAATGGCCAGGTAATCGCCGGCAAACAGCTCGGCATAAGTGAGCGCCGCGCGCTCGGCCGCCGTGAAGTGCTCGCTGTCCGTGGCCAGGCAGGCAAGGTCCTGCTCGGTGACCCGGTCGGACTTGCGCGCCACCTGACAGGCCTGGCAAGTGGTGATGCTGGCGATTTTCAGGCGCACCAGTTCCCGCAGACGCTCATCCAGCAGGCTGTCGTTGTGCAACACATCCATCAGTCCGAGCCAGGCCAGCGCAGCCCGGGGCCGATGGGCCCAGACCTGCACCGGCGTGGTGGAACTGAGCATGCGGCTGCGACGGCCCTGCTCGACCGCGTCCTGCAACGCGGGCGTCAGGGCTTGCAGGGCAATCAGTGGCAAGCGCGCCACTTCAATCGAGCCGTTCGATGATGGTTGCCGTGCCCATGCCGCCGGCACAGCAAATGGCTTGCAAGCCATAACGCGCACCGCGCCGCTCAAGCTCATTGAGCAGACTGGTCATCAGCCGGGCGCCACTGGCGCCCAAGGGATGCCCCAGGGCAATCGCACCGCCATTGACGTTGAGCTTGTCGTGGGGCACGCCTGTCTCCTGCATCCAGGCCAGCGGTACGCAGGCGAACGCCTCATTGATCTCAAACAGGTCGATGTCATTCAGGCTCAACCCCGCCTTGGCCAGGACCTTGCGCGTGGCCGCCATGGGCCCGGTAAGCATCAGCGTCGGGTCGGAGCCCACGGTGGTAAAGGCCACGATCCGCGCCCGCGCCTTGCAGCCGAGCCGTTTCGCGGTGTCGGCGCTCATCAGCAGCAGCGCCGCTGCCCCATCGGAGATCTGTGACGAGTTACCTGCGGTAATGCGCCCGTTATCCGGACGGAAGCTGGTCTTGAGTGTCGACAGTTTTGCCCGCGAGGTATCGCGGCGAATGGTTTCATCGCCGCGCAGCACCACGCCGAGTTCAGTCAGGTTTGTTTCCCGCAGCGCCTCCACCGCCACCGGCTCGATTTCATTATCGAAATAACCCGCATCGGCTGCTGCTGCCGCGCGCTGGTGACTGGCGAAGGCGAAGTCGTCCAGGGCATCGCGGCTCAGGGACCAACGATCGACAATGCGCTCGGCTGCCTCGCCCTGGCTGGTCAATTCATAGCGCTGCGCGGCCATCCAGCCGAACGCCTCGCCATGAATCTCGCGATTGCTGCCCATGGGCACCCGGCTCATGCTCTCCGCGCCACCGGCCACCACCACATCGGCGGCGCCGGCGGCAATCGCGCCGACCGCCAGGTGCACCGCGACCTCGCCCGAACCGCACTTGCGGTCGATGGTCAGCCCGGGAATGGTCACCGGCCAGCCGGCACCGAGCAATGCGGTGCGGGCGATGTTGGCCGACTGCTCGCCGATCTGCGTGACACAGCCGAAGATCACGTCCTCGACCAGGGCCGGCGATACATCCACCCGCTCCAACAGGCGATTGATCACCAGCGCCCCGAGGTGATCGGCACGCACCCCGGACAGGCTGCCACGGAACTTGCCGATGGGCGTGCGCAAGGCATCAACAATGACGATGTCTTTCATAGCGCACTCGCCTTGAGCCCGGAGCCCGGAACCTGCCTGCCCTCTTCATAGCGGTACACACCGTGCCCGGTCTTGCGCCCGAGGCGCCCGGCCGCAACCATCTTGATGATCAGCGGGCAGGGGCGAAACTTCTCGCCCAGGGTCTGGTGCAGGTAGCGCAACACCGAAAGACGCGTGTCCCAGCCGGTCAGGTCGCCCAGTTCCAGCGGCCCCATCGGGTGGTTGAAGCCCAGGCGCAGAGCGGTGTCGATGTCTTCGGCGGTAGCGGTGCCTTCCTGCAGCATCCACATCGCTTCATTGCCCAGCAGCGCAGACATGCGGCTGGTAGTCAGCCCGGGCGACTCATTGACGATGATCGAAGTCTTGCCGATCTGCTCGCACAGGGTGCGGGTCAGTGCCACCACCTCGTCGCTGGTGGCCAGGCCTCGGACCAGCTCCACCAGTTTCATCTTGTGCACCGGGTTGAAGAAGTGCATCCCGATCACCCGGTCCGCCGCGTCGACCGCCGCGGCAATCTCGGTCACGCTGAGGGCCGAAGTGTTGGTGGCGATAATCGCCCCCGGCGCCAGCAGTGGCGCAGCCTGGCTGATCACCGCCTTCTTTACCGCCAGTTGTTCGGAAACGGTTTCCACCAGCCAGTGGGCACCGCTGGCGGCTTCGCTCAAGTCACCACAGGTCAACAGGTTGCCGAGGGAATCCTGGGCCTGCTCTTCACTGACCTTGCCCAGGCGCAAGCCGTCGGCCAGGATTTTTTCGATACTGGCCCGGGCCTGGGTCAATGAGGCGGCATTGGTGTCGACCAGCAACGTACTGAACCCGGAGCTGGCGAACGCATGGGCAATACCGGTTCCCATCAAACCGGCACCGACGACCACTACTTTTTGTTTATTGGCGTTCATGTTTGGCTCTCGATTTAGACGCAGTTCTTTTTACCGACCACATTGCGCAGCGTGCCGATGCCCTCGACGCTGGCTTCGACCACATCGCCCTCCTTGAGGAACAGCCCGGTGCCCATGCCGACACCCGAGGGAGAGCCGGTGAACAGCACATCGCCCGCAGCAAAACTGGAGCGCTGCTGCACGAAGCGGATCAACTGGCCAACGTCCCAGGTCATTTCTGCGGTGGAACCGTCCTGGCGCACTTCGCCATTCACCTTCAAGGTCAGGCGCAGCGTCGGCGAGCCCTCGGCAAACTCATCCTTGGTCACGATCCAGGGTCCGAGGCCAGTGGTCCGGTCCTGGCTCTTGGCCGCGAACAAATCCATGCCGATACCCGACGCCCCGCTGCGCTGCAGGTCGCGGGCGCTGACGTCGTTACCCACGGTGTAGCCGAGCACACAGGCCAGGGGGTTCTCCAGGTCGATCTCGTCGCTGCCAATCACCGCCACCAGCTCGACTTCGTGATCCAGCTCCTGGGTCAGCGGCGGAAAGCGGATCGGGTCGTTGGCACCAATCAGCGCGCCATACGCCTTGAGGAAGGCCACCGGCTGGGCCGGCGCACTCAAGCCAAACTCCACCAGGTGCTTGGCATAGTTGGCACCGGCCACCACCACCCGGTTGACCGGCTCGATCGGCGGCAGCAGGCGCACCTTCGACAACGGCAGCGATGGCCCGGCAATCCGCACCGAGCTGATGCCGCGCCCGGCAGCCACGGCGGGCGCCCAATCCTTGAACTCGCCGGAGATGGGCGTCACCTGATCTTGCGCGACATCCACCACGGCCCAGAACACACCCGTCGCAAAATACTCACAACGCGCCAGTTTCATCAGGCACCTACCTTGCCCAGCTTGGCGGGATCCAGGTGCAGCAGGCGGCAGGCGTTTTCATAACGGATCTTGCGCAGGTCGGAGTCAGACAGCTTCAGGCCATCGGTCAGGTCGTGGCGCACCGCATCGCTGCCGCCGAAGTTGCTGCCGTACAGCACGTGGTCGGCACCAATGATGTCGACCAGGGCCTGGCGCATCGGCACTTCGTGCAGCTCGACGTCGAAATAGAAGTTCTTCATGTATTCGAGTAGCGGCTTCTTGTTGTATTTGACGTCCAGGTTTTCGTTGGTCTTGGCCAGGCGACCCAGTTGATAAGGCACGTAGCCGCCACCGTGGGTGATGTACACCTTGAGGTCGGGGAAACGGTCCAGCACGCCGCCACAGATCAGGTTCCAGAAGCAGCGGCTTTCGTCGTACTGCATGCCGACGATGGCGGTGGTTTCGTAGCGGTCGCTGTTGGCGTTCTTGCCCCAGGTCACCGACTGGTTATACCCATGGATAAACATCGGCAGGTCGAGATCGCAAAGGGTTTTCCAGACGATGTCGAGTTCCGGCGAGTCAAACTCCAGGCCACCAAAATTGGCGCCCCCGGCCACCAGGCCCTTGGCCCCCAGTTCGGTGCAGGCGTAGCGCAGTTCGGCGGCCGCAGCCTGCGGCACATTCAATGGGCAATGGGCCCAGAACATCAGGCGGTCCGGGGCGGCGGAGCAGTACTCGGCCAGGGTGCGGTTGACGGTGCGGGCGAACGGCACCGCGAACTCGGCTTCAGTCCAGTACATGTAGCAGTGGGAAGGAACCGACACTACTTGCAGGTTCTGCCCTGCCTTATCCATGCCCGCCAAGCGCACTTTCGGGTCAGCCCAGCGCGCGAAATATTCCTCGAGCTTGGGTCCGTTTCCGGAACGCACGGCCGCCTTGCGCTCAGGTGATCCGAGACCCAGGATCCAGTCGCCCACGCGCAGCTTGATATCACCGTCGGCGTGCTGCTCGAAGAAAGGCCCCCAATGCGGGTGCTGGTCGTAGTAGCCCGGATGGGGAGCGTGAGCATGGAGATCGATAAGCATGTGCAGGTACCTCGAAGTTGGCACTTTTTGTTGGTGGTTAGCGCGGTTCCTTCACGGGCAGGGGGTCAATCCAGACCGTGAAGGGAAAGCCGAACGGCTCGCTGCTAAGCCCAGAGCTTAAGTTTAATCTGATCAGAAATCAAAAATCTGTTCATATTATTTTCTATCAACAGCAAAAGGCCCGGACCAGAGCCATCAGCACCTGTCGAAAAAGCCATTGGACGTCACAAAAGCGGTGCCGGATCGGGAAAATCGCTCAGCGTGCGGGCACTGAAAACGCCCAGCCGAAAACACAGCCCCCCCGGTTTCCGGGGGGGCTGTGAGGGAAGAAGAGGAATTACAACGAGGGGGATGTTGCGCAGGCGACGATCAGCGGCGGGTGCGTGAAGTGGAGCCCATGATCAAGGCACCCAGCAGCTTCTTGACCCGTACCGGGAACAATCGGCGACCCGCTGCTTCCGGCACCAGGATTTCACTCAATACGTAGCGAATGATCATTTCGCAGATCAGTTCGCGATCGAGGCGCACCCCGAGGCGCTCGTCCCAATCGTCGAACACAATGCACAGGCCGTCCTGAAAACGCACGATCGAATCGTGGAAGATCCGCCGGAAAAAGCCCAGGGCGTAATCCGGCGCGACCACCAGCAGGCGCCGCGCACGGCTTTGTTCAAGGTAGTTGTCGAGGTAGGCGAACAGCGCATTGAGGCGCGCCTCGGGATCACTGATGGGGCCCAGTTCCTGGGACAGCGAACTGTGGAAACTTTCACGCTTATGCCGCGAAAAGGTATCCAACAGGTCCTCCTGGGAGGAGAAGTAGCGGTAGAAGGTCCCCCGGGACACCCCCGCCACCTGGCACACGTCCAGAATCGAAATGCGGTCTGCGCCGGACATCAGCACCACTTCTTCCGTGGCCTTGAGGATATTGGCGATGGTTTCTTCGGAGCGCCGGTTCGGCTTGACCTTGACGCCTGCCACGGCCTTGGCGCCGACGCGCCGTTCAACCGGTTTGACCGCATTAAGGGCAGCGTCAGGGGCTGCGACTTTTTTTGCCTTGCTCGCCTTGGGCGTCGAAGTAGGCATTTCCGCTTTCGAGGATGCAGGTTTTGGCATGGATGGGCAGGCTCATGGAGAGTAAAGATGGGCCCAACATTAGCACAGGATCTGTGCATAAATATCACTATATGTTCAACTTATTGCTAAAGACATTTTATGAGTTTGTATTTAGAATCCAATTCTCTCTTTAAAATAAAATCAGGCAACCCAACAACCGTGGGTGCCTAAACGGAGAAAATTCATGGGTAGTACTGGAAATCCTGAGACCTGGGCAGTGGGAGAACGAGACACTGTCATCGAAGCGTTAGATCGTGCGGTAGCAAGGCATCCAGACAAAATCCTGCTGGATTTCAGCGGTGAGTTATACACATATTCAGAGGTTGACTTACTTTCAACCAAGATGGCCAATGCCCTGGCCACTCTGGGCGTCAAGTCCGGTGAAACCGTGCTGACGATGCTCGACAACAACATCGACGCGGTCACCACCTGGCTGGCCATCAACAAGCTCTGCGCCGTGAGCGTGCCGATCAACACCGCACTCAAGGGCGAGTTCCTGCGGCATCAGATCGCCGATACCGGCACCTCGCTGGTAATTTGCGAAGCGGCCTACCTGGCACGGGTGAGACCGCTGGCGGAACAGCTGCATGACGTCCGGCACATTCTGCACCGCGGCACACTCGACAGCGTTGCCGAGTGCCGGATTCGCATCGCGCCTCTGGATCAGTTCCGCGGCCATGACGCCACGCCCCTGGCCACCAAGCCACAGCCATCCGACCTGGCCTGCCTGATCTACACCTCCGGCACCACCGGCCCGTCCAAGGGCTGCATGATCAGCTACAACTTCATGTGCAACCTGGCACGCCTGCAATTGCGCGCCGGGCCGGCCAGCGCCGACGACATCACCATCACCCCGCTGCCGCTGTTCCATATGAATGCGCTGTGCGTGTCGATCATCGCCAGCATCCTGGTGGGCGCACGGGCCGCCATCCTGCCGCGCTTCTCGGTGTCGAACTTCTGGCAGGAAGTGGAACGCTCGGGCGCCACCATCGCCTCGATCCTGGGCGGCATGGGCGGGCTGCTGGCCCACGCCCCGGACAACCCGGCGATGTTGCGCTGCGTCGGCCAGATCCACACCGCACGCGGCAACCCCTATACCGAAGAAACCAAAAAAATCTGGCGCGAGCGCTTCGGCACCCCGCTGGTGGGCGGTAATGGCTATGGCCTGACCGAAGCCTGCGTGATCACCTCGCTGGCTGCCGGTGAATACGCTGCCCCCGGTTCGTCCGGCAAACGCATCCCGGACTTCGACGTACGCATCGTCGATGACCTCGACCAGGAGCTGCCCGCCAACTGCGCCGGGGAAATCGTGGTGCGTCCGCTGCGCCCGGACATCATGTTCCAGGGTTACTGGCGCCGCCCGGAAGACACCCAGAAGCTGATGCGCAACATGTGGTTCCACAGTGGTGACATCGGCAAGTTCGACGACGACGGCTTCTTCTATTTCGTCGACCGCAAGAAGGACTACCTGCGGCGCCGTGGCGAGAATATTTCCAGCTTCGAGATGGAAGCCGCCTTCGCCGTTCACCCGGCCCTGGCGGAAGTGGCGGTACACGCCGTGCCCTCGGACAAGGGTGAAGACGATGTGAAAGTCACGGCGGTGCTGCATGAGGGCGCCACGCTGCAACCGGAGGAGCTGTTCCAGTGGGCCACCGATTCGGTGCCCTACTACGCCTTGCCGCGCTATATCGAGTTTCGTCACAGCCTGCCGAAAAACCCCCAGGGCCGGGTGTTGAAGTACCTGCTGCGGGACGAAGGCAAGACCGCGTCCACCTGGGACCTGGAAACCACCTCGATCGTGGTCTCCAAGAGCTGACCTCACGCCCTGCCTGCCGGGCCGCCCCCCACGGCCCGGCAGGCGCGAAGCCATGCAAAACGCCATTGACGCTGCCGGCCAATGGCGTTTTTTTGCGTGCCCGGTATCAGGCGTGGCTGGCGCTCGTTTTAACGGGCGCGGTCAGTACTCCCGAAACCCAATGTCCTTGGGCCGGGAGTTGTACCCGGGCAGGTGCAGGCCGCCGTCGACATGGATGGTTTCGCCGGTGATAAAACGCGACATCTCCGATGCGAGGAACACCACCGCCGGGCCGATATCGGCTTCGGGTTCACCACACCGACCCAGGGGCCGCATGGACGCCGACATCTCGGCAAACCCGGGGTTCTGCGCCGCCAGTTTATGGAAGGTGGCCCCCATCGCCGTGGGGGCGATGGCGTTGACCCGAACATTGAAGCGCCCCCACTCGGAAGCGGCGCTGCGGGTCAAGCCGACAATCGCCGATTTCGCCGTGTTGTAGTCGCCGTGCAGCCAGGCACCGATCTCGACGTCGATGGAATAGAAGTTGACGATCTTGCCGCCGCCCCGCGCCTTCATATGGGGCAACGCGGCTTTCATTGCCCACCAGGCCGCCCAGACGGTGGAGTTGAGGGTCTGTTCGAGCATGGCATCGGTCTTGTCTTCCAGAAGCACATTGGGGGTGGGGGCGAAGGCGTTGTTGATCAGGATATCCAGGCCACCGAACTCATCCACCGCCAGCTGCACAGCCGCCTCGATATCCACCTTGCTGCAGACATCGGTCTTGATAAAGACCGCCTTGGCGCCCAATGCCTTGAGCTCGGCGACCACGGCTTCCCCGCTGGCGACATCCAGCTCGGCAACCACCACGGCGGCCCCTTCCCTGGCGAAGTTCAGGGCGATGCCGCGACCAATGCCGCCACCCGCACCAGTGATCAGCGCAACCTGTTCTGTTAGCAGTGCCATAGCCACTCCATTTCTTGTTTTTTAGTGAACATAATTGGTTATAGTGTTCAAATATAACTGATTTCGTCAGCCCGAACAGCAGTGAAACAAGGATATTGAGGATGACTGTATTTCGCCGCCGCGTAGAGATCATTGCCCATTGCGCCCATGGCATGGGAGAAGTTCGCGCCGCCCTGGAAGATGACTTCCATCACTTCCGGGTATGGGCCCGGCATCGTGCGGGCGAAGTCACGGCCATTGGCGGCGAAGCCCTGCGCTACCCCTACTCGCTGTGCCCGCAGGCCGGCAATCAACTCCAGCACTTGCTGGGCATGCCGCTGGATCGCGTCGCGCACTCCGTCACCCGCCAGACCGACGCCAGCCATCAATGCACGCACCTGCTGGACCTCGCCGGGCTGGCCCTTGCCGGTGCCGCCCGGGACACCCGCCAGCGCTGCTATGAGATCGAGGTGGGGCGTCGCATCAACCATCGCACCCGGGCCATTCTGCTGCGTGACCAGCGTGAAACCCTGGCCTGGGAGGTCAACGGCACACTGATCGAAGGGCCGCCGCCCTACACCGGCGTCGACCTGCGCCACGGCATGGCCCGCTGGGCACTGGGCAACCTCGATGATGAGGCCGCCGAAGCCGCCTTGCTGCTGCGCCGCTGCACCATGATTTCCCTGGGCCGCGCCTTCAACCTCGACGCCCAGGTTCATGCCAGTAGCACTGGCCATTGCTACAGCCAGCAACCCGAGCGCGCCGAGCAGGCACTGCGCATGCAGGGCTCGACCCTGGACTTCAGCGACACCGGCCATCAGCTGTGCGCCCAGGACCAGGCCTGGCTGCACGCACACAGCCGCGACCCGATGGCCTGAGCCCGGCGCCTCCGCAACTCCGGGTGCTGCAGCCGCACGGATTCCAGCAGCAGCGGCCGTAGCCCGAACCGGCTACGCAAAACACCCGCGGCAAAGCCCCGCACCGGATGGCA
Organism: Pseudomonas sp. CF161; assembly: GCF_000416215.1. Taxonomy (NCBI): domain Bacteria; kingdom Pseudomonadati; phylum Pseudomonadota; class Gammaproteobacteria; order Pseudomonadales; family Pseudomonadaceae; genus Pseudomonas; species Pseudomonas sp. CF161. Next base: position 134,654 of record NZ_ATLP01000052.1, on the reverse strand, counting down.
CGGGCCTTTGCCGCGGGTGTTCAAGGGCGCCTGCTCAGCGCCCTGAACAGCACGCCATGCCCTAGAGGAACACCGCCAGGTTTGGCGTGCCCAGCACGGCCTGGTCGAGAATGACCTCGCGCCGGGCCAGCTTGAACCCGGCATCGCCCAGGCGCAGCACATCGCGCCGTTCGCCACTGATGATATCGACGTGATGGTCCTTGAACCGGCTGCGGGTCAGCAGCAGGTAGCTGGTCACCACAAACTCGTCGGCCTTAGCGGTTTCCTCGACAAACACGTTGGTCACCAGGCGCCGGGTCCGCGAAGGCGGGTCTTCAGCCCAGGCGCTTTTGCCGGACAGGCGCAAAATGCGGCCCATGATCGAGCGGTAGTCGTCGTGGTAATGCTGGACGCTGCGCACGATGGTGGTTTTCAACTCGGCCGCCAGGCGGGTCTGGCGCAGCGGTACGGTGTACACCAGGTCGGTGTCCAGGCGCTCGGCCCATTCCTGAAGGCGGATCTGGTCGAGCAGCGTGGCCTCCTCGTAGAGAAAGGTCAGCACATCGTTGTAAATCGGCGAACCCACCGGCACCCGCTGGGTACCGACCGGAGAACCCGGCTGGATATCTTCCACGCCGCGTTGTTGAACCTGAGCCATGAGTCACTCCCTATCTTTTTATTCTTGTCGCGGTTAATGCCACTCCCCGGGATGGCGGCCTGCAGCGGCCGCTATCGCGCCGGGCCGGAGGACGCTTATTCCTCGTCCGACGCCGTCATCAGCTCGTGCCAATACAGCCACCAGTGCCACTGGGTGTCGTCCTTGGTGAAACCTTCGTTGACGATGCCCGGCCCAGGCCAGCCTTCCGGCGCGCCGGTCTCGAAACAGGCCTGGTATTTGAGCGTACTCTTGCGGCCCATGGCGCCCTTGGCGGCCAAGGTCATGTGCGGCCAGGTGTCGGAATCGTCCTGCTCGACCATGCCCGAGGTGCCGAACAGCTGGATGGTCTGCTTCAGCATCTTGTCCCGCAGCTCCGGCGAGGCGTCCTTCTCGGCAAATACCCAGTTGACGAACTCCAGCTTGTCCGGCCCCTGCGGCACATAGGCGTGCAGGGTCATGGAACCGACCACACTGCCATCTGGCTGCGGAATGTAGACAAAACCGAAGAGAATGTTCGGGAACATCCCACCCACCTGTGGCGGCATGCTGGTCAGAACCTTCAGTTGGTCTTCACTCAGGTTGCGCGCCAACTGCTCGACCATGTCGGCGGTCATCCCGGCCGGGGGCAAGGCCTCGAGCTTCTGCTGCACGGAAAGCTCGGCCGGATCGAGGCCGGTCAGGCGCTTGATCTTGCGTGCCAGGTCGATGCAGCGCAGGGCGTGGCCGTGAGGGGAGCTGATTTCGACGCCGATCATTTCCGGGCTGAGGTCGGCGGTTTCGCCCTCGCCTTTCTTCGCGTAGTTACCCACCTCCCCCAGCCAGCGATGCAGGGTCAGGGTATGGAAACCGTCGGCCGCCGATTGTTCGCCGGCGGTTTTCCAGTTGGCGTTGACGATAAAGCGCTGCGGCGGGCCGAGCACTTCCATACCCTTGTCGGAGCGGCAAAACAGCATGTCGTAATACCATTTGGCGTCGCCGAGGAACTCGTCGAACGACGGCCCATCGACGTTCCAGGTGGCGAACACCAGCCCGCCATACAAGGTGACCCGGGCTTTTTTCAGGCCCAGTTCTTCCTTGGGCAGCATCTTGCCGTGCATGCACTCGCGCTCGACCGGCGAGCCGACAAAATCACCGTTCGGACGGAAGGCCCAGCCGTGATAGATGCACTTGTGGATCTGGGTGTTGCCGCAGTCGGCGGTGCTGATGCGCATGCCGCGGTGCGGGCAGACATTGAGGGAAACGAACACCTCGCCCTGTTTGCCACGGGCAACGATGACCGAATCGGAACCCAGGTCGCGGACCATGAAGTCCCCGGAATTGGGGATTTCCGATTCGTGACCCAGAAGCACCCAGATCTTGCCGAAGATCTTTTCCATCTCCAGGTCGTAGATTTCGCGGTCGGACAACACGCGCATCTGTACTTCGCGGCTAGAGGGATAGATGAGGTCCGAGACCTTGGTTCCATCAGACAACACGGGGCTTGTTCTTGTTAGCATGTTTGCCTCCTACTCTGGGCGTCACGGCGATAAGTCGCAACGAAATATAAGACACTTTATCTATTTGTGTACATAGAATTCACCTGCAATTTGTAAGTGAACTCTTCCCGACCTCCGCCGCCACTAATTCCCGGTCGGCGCCTTGTTGCCGACCTGGGTGCGCAGCACGCCAAGGCCGTCAATTTCCAGCTCGACCACGTCCCCGGGTTGCAGATAGCGCAACTGCTCCAGGCCGCAGCCGTTGCCCACCGTGCCGGAGCCGAGGAACTCGCCGGGGTACAGGGTTTCCGAACGCGACACATGGGCAATCACGTCTTCGAAGCGCCAGCGCATGTCCCGGGTATTGCCACGCCCCCACTCCTCGCCGTTGACCCGGGCGACCATGTTCAGGTCGTAGGGGTCGCCCAGCTCATCGGCGGTCACCAGGCACGGACCCATGATGTTGGCGGTGTCGAAGTCCTTGCTCTTGGCCGGGCCGAGCATCCCGGGCATCTCCAGGGCCTGGGCGTCGCGCGCGCTCATGTCGTTGAAGATGGTGTACCCGACAATGTGCGCCCGGGCCGCATCGCGGCTGATGTCCTTGCCGCGCTTGCCGATGTAGCAACCGAACTCCAGCTCGAAGTCCATCGCCCGGCTGAAGCTCGGCCACTGGAATTCATCATCGATGCCGATCACCGCAAAGCGGTTGCCCTTGTAGTAGATGGGCTGCTTGTTGAAGGTCTCGATCACCCGGTCATCGGCACGGGTGTTCATGGCTCTCAGGGTGGCTTCCGGGTCCTCGGTGCGCAGCGCCCGGGCGCGCCGGGCAGCGGCGAAAGCCTGGCGCAGGTGCAGCTCGAAACAGGAGCAGTCGCGCATCTGCGGCGGCGGCTGGATCGGCGCCCGCAACTTGACCGTGGCGCGCTCCACCAGGGCAGCCACCGGCGCCCGGGCCACCAGGGTGCGAGCCAGTTCCAGCGCTGGCTCACCGGCCTCGACCAGGGCCAGGATGCTGCTCAAGGCCTGGCTGTCACGGCCTTCGCGCACGCGGTAGGCACTCTGCAGGTCGAGCACTTGCAGGTCCTGGTCCAGCAGCGCACCGGCGCGCTCGACGCCTTCGACGTCGGTATAGGTCACCAGTCTCATACGCGGCCACTCACAGGCAGCAGGGCACCGGTGACCGCTGCCGCTTCATCGGACAACAGAAACGCCACCACCGCCGCCAGCGCATCCGGGGTCACCCAGCGGCTGCTGTCGGCGTCGGGCATGTCGGCGCGGTTGGCCGGGGTATCGATGATGCTGGGCAATACCGCGTTGACCGTGACGCCACGGTCTTTCAGCTCCTCGGCCAGGGCCTCGGTCAAGCGCGCGACCCCGGCCTTGGAGGCCGCGTAGGCGCCCATGCCGGTCGCGGCCTTGATCGACGCCAGTGCCCCGACGTTGACGATACGCCCGGCGCCCGATGCCAGCAGATGGGCCAGCGCCGCCTGGGAGCTGACCACGGCGGTCCGCACGTTCATCTGGTACAGGCGATCCCAGGTGTCCAGATGGCCACCTTCGATGGTTTCCCAGGCGAAACCGCCGGCGACATTGACCAGCCCATCGATACCGCCCCATTGCGCCGCGATCTGCTGCAACCCAGCGTTGGCCGATTCGCTCGAGGTCAGGTCGACGCCGCCCAGGCACAGCAGGTTCCGGGTATCGGCCAGGGCCGCCGGGACCTCGCTGCGATCCACCAGGGCCACTTGCGCGCCACGCGCCAGCAGAAATTTGCCCAGGGCGCAGCCAAGGGCGCCAAAGCCGCCGGTGACCACCACTCTCTTGTCCAGTAATGACAGGGCCATTGCGAAATCCTCTTGTTGTTGTTTTACGGCGCGAACGGTCGATTCGTGCCTTTTCCGGAGCGAATATATGACACTTTTAGAAAATATGTACAAATGATACCGTGTGACTCCACGTCAAACATTTACCTGCGGACCGCCGATGCCTAGAAAACTTCCCGCACTCAACGCCGACAACCGTGCCTTCTGGCAAGGCGGCGCACAGGGCAAATTGTTGATCCAGCGCTGCGCGGCCTGCAGCCGCTTCTTCCACCCGCCCGCCCCGCTCTGCCCGCATTGCGCCAGCTTCGAGGTTGCCCCCGAGGCGGTGTCCGGCAAGGGTCGGGTGCTGAGCTACACCATCAATTACCAACCCTGGACGCCGGAGCTTGAGGTGCCCTATGTGGTGGCGATCATCGAGCTGGTCGAGCAGCCCGGCTTGCAGTTCGTCAGCAACGTGGTGGGCCTGCCGGTGACCCAGGTGCAGATCGGGATGCCGGTCCGGGTCAGCTTCCTCAACGTCGAGGATGTCTGGCTGCCATTGTTCGAGAGGGATCTGTGATGTTCGATCATCGTTACGAGAAAGACGTCGCCATCACCGGCATCGGCCAATCGGAAGTCGGCCGCCCGTCCTCCCTTTCCGCCATGCGCCTGACCCTCGACGCCTGCCTTGAAGCCATTGCCGACGCCGGCCTGCAGCGCAGCGATATCGACGGCGTGGCCTGCTGGCCGGGCGACAATAACAACGGCGACGCGTTTTCACCGGTCGGCCCCAGCGCCCTGAAAAGCGCCCTGGGACTCAACGTCAACTGGTTTGGCGGCGGCTATGAAGGCCCGGGGCCGCTGGCCGGGGTGATCAACGGCGCGATGGCGATTGCCGCCGGCCTGTGCAAGCACGTGCTGGTGTTTCGCACCATCACCGAGGCCTCGGCCCGTACCCTCGACAAGCAGGCGGGCGCCCTGAGCAACAAGACCCGGGGGCGCGACAGCAGCTACGCCTGGCAGTGGTTTACCCCGTTCAACGTGCTCTCGGGCATCAACCTGATGGCGCTGTATGCCCAGCGCCACTTCCACGAGTACGGCACCCGCCCCGAGCAGTTGGCGCAAATCGCCCTTACCTGCCGGCAGAACGCCATGCGCAACCCCAAGGCGCTGTACCGCACGCCCATGAGCATGGACGACTACATGGCATCGCGGATGATCTCCTCGCCACTGCGCATGTTCGACTGCGACGTGCATTGCGACGCCTCCACCGCGATCGTTCTGTCACGGCGCGATATCGCCCAGGACCTGCCGCACCGCCCAATCCGGATCGAAGCCATGGGCGCGGCCCTGAACCAGCCCTGGTCATGGGATCAGATTTCCCTCACCCGCATGGCCGCCTTCGATGTCGGCCAGATGATGTGGGCACGCACCGACTATCGCCCGCAGGACATCGGTTCGGCGCAGTTGTATGACGGCTTTTCAATCCTGACCATGATCTGGCTCGAAGCCCTGGGGCTGTGCCCCACCGGGGGCAGCGGCGCGTTTGTCGAGGGCGGCGCACGCATCGCCCTGGACGGCAGCCTGCCGATCAACACCAATGGCGGGCAATTGTCCGGTGGGCGCACCCATGGCCTGGGCTATGTGCATGAAGCCTGCCTGCAACTCTGGGGACGTGCGCAAGGCCGACAGACCCGCGACCACAGTGTCAGCACGGTGGCGGCGGGTGGCGGGCCGCTGGGTGGCAGCCTGCTGCTGGTGCGCGAGTAACCTCGCGCCTCAGTAGAGGACGCAGGCCACTTCGCTGCAGAACTCGATCAACGCCTTGCCCAGTTCGGCAAGGCCCTCTTCGTCGCGCTGGCCACGGAACATCACCGCGGACACCGTGAAATCGATGCTGTTGGACGGCGAATAGATCGGCGCCGCGACGGCGAGAATGCCTCCCGAGAAATGCCCGTCATCCATGGCCCAGCCGCGTTCGGCGGCGACGCGCACCTCTTCGCGGTAAAGCTCGAGGGATAACGGCTGGGCCCAGCGGATGGTCTCGAAGCTGCTTTGCACCAGGGGGTCGTCGAGGTCGATCTGGGTGGCGAACAAGCGTCCGCTGGCCCCCATCAGGATCGGCAGCCGCTGGCCCTCCGCCATGTCGATGCGCACGTCGGTGGGGCTGGCGGCGGAGCTGACGATCACGATCCGGTCCGCGCTCATCTTGCGCCACAGGGTGATGGTCACCCGCAGGCGCGCGGCCAGGTTCTGCAACAGCGGCTTGGCCATCTGCACACGGTGGCCCTGGGTTACCAGTTGCTCCACCAGCCGCGTCAGGCCCAGCCCTACCGAATAGCGTTTGGACATGGCGCTGAAATCCACCACGTCCTCCTGCACCAGGGTGCGCAGGATGTTGAAGCAGGTGCTGGGGTTGATCGATAGCTGTCGGGCGATGTCCACCGAGCGTTCCGGCGTGCCGACCTGGCTGAGGTAGCGCAGGATGCGAATGGCGTTGGAGACCGGCTTGACGATTACCGCACCGGCCGATTTGCTGCTGTCGTTGACTTCAGAGGAGTCCATGCCCGATTCCGGTAACCTAATGTTGCCGGCATTCTAGCCTGAGAATGAATCACGCCGTGACAGTTTTATCTGGGAATAACCCGCACGCTTTATCGATTCCGTCCCACGGGCGGCTGGTAGATCAGCCGCCGGGTTTCCCGGTCCTGGCGACGGAAACGCTCTATCAGGCGCTCCTGGGCATGGTCGGCCTGGGTCACCCGCACCTGCTGGCGCAAATACTCAAGCCACGACTCGACGATAAAACGCTCGCTGTACAGCAGCGGGTCGGCCATGTCGCGGTACAGACGCCAGTTCTGCGCGCCGTTGCGCCGGCGCGCGGTGCCCACGGCGTACACCGCGACCAGGAACCCGTCGAGGTCGGGCGCCGTCACCTGGTACACGATCTCCACCGCTACCGGGCCTTCGGCATGGGCCACTGAATCGGCCCATTGCAGGTTGTCACTCGGGCGCACCTGGGCAAAGTCTGCCTCCTGCCCCAGTTCGAAACGGCCATTGCGAGTCAGGCCGATGCCGATCAGCAGGCACAACGCCGACAACAGCAGGCTCTGGCCCAGGCCCAGGTACTGCGCCACCGCGCCCCATACGGCGCCGCCGGCCGCCATGGCGCCCATCAGGATCAAGACATAGACCGACGCCACCCGGGCCCGCACCCAGTTGGCGGCATAGGTCTGGACCACGGTGGAAATCGTCGCGTTGACAGCCATCCAGCCAAACCCTGCGAACAGCATCATGGCGCAGACCACATAGCGGTTGGGCACCAGGGCCGCAGTCAGGGTCGCGGCGATAAAGGCGACCACGCCACAGACCACCAGGCGCCGCAGGCTGAGGACGCGATACAGGCGCGGCAGGTTGAGGGCCGTCAGTACCGCTCCAGCCCCGAGAAACGCCATCAGCAAGCCGTACCCTCCGGCGTCCATGCCCAACTCCTGCTTGGCCACCAGGGGCATCAGGGCCCACAGGGCGCTGGCGCAGCTGGTGAACACCAGGACCTGCCTCAGCGCGCTGGACAACACCGCCGAATGGCGGATGTAGCGCAGGCCGCTGCGCATGCCGCCGGTCAGGGTTTCCGGCGGCAACCCCACGTCCGGCGGCGACGGCGCCAGGCGAAACAGAAAAAACATCACCACCAGCATGCACAGGGTGATCACCAGGAACACCGAGGTGGTGTTCCAGTAGGCGATCAGGGCCCCGGCCAGGGCCGGCCCCAGCGCCCGGGTAGCGTTGATGGCGATGCCGTTCAGGGACACCGCCGCCGGCACCTGGTCGCGGGACAGCACGCCGATCATGGTCACCATCCAGGCCGACATACCCAAGGCGCTGCCGGTGCCCAGCACAAAGGTGAAGGCCAGCAAGCCCCAGGCTTCCAGGTGCGCGCTGTAGGCCAGCAGGCTGAGCACCATGGCGGCGAACAGCATCATGCACTGGGTGATGATCAGCCAGCGCCGACGGTCGACCCGATCGGCAATCACCCCGCCCGGCAGGGCAAACAGGAATACCGGCAGGGTCATGGCGGTCTGCACCAGCGAGACCATGGTCGCCGACGCGGTCAGGGTAGTCATGATCCACGCCGCGCCCACCGTCTGCATCCAGATCGCCAGGTTGACCACCGCCCCTGCCAGCCATAGGCCACGAAAGGCCTTGTTGCGAAACGGCGCCCACGCCGAACCCTCGCTCATCATCACTCCTCGGCGTGTGCTTCATGGAACATCGGCGGTTATTGCGCCAGCGGTTGCCCCAGGCGCCCGATGGCCCGCGATGGGCTGAGGGGGCGCGGCCCGGCAATGGTGTTGCGCAGGCGGCCAATGCCCTGGATCTGCGCCTCGACCTGATCCCCGGGTTGCAGGAAGCGCCCGCTTTCCAGGCCCACGCCATGGCTGGAGCCGGTAAACACCAGGTCTCCGGGGCGCAGGCTGATGCGCGCATCCAGGTAGTTGAGCAACTCGTCCAGGGGGAAAATCATCTGCCGTGTGTTGTCCTGCTGGCGCAACTCATCGTTGACGCTCAGGCGCATGTCCAGCGCCGGTTGCCCGGTGATGCGCAACGCGTCCGGGGTGACGATCCACGGCCCGACCGGCGTGGTGCGATCCATGGCCTTCTGGGTCAACAGGTCCAGGCGCCCGATCTGTTTGCCGGCGTCCCGCGCGCTGATGTCATTGCCCACCGTGTAGCCCAGCAGGCAGGCACTGGCCCTGGGTTCATCGAGCAGCGGTCGCCCGACCACCGCCACCAGTTCCACCTCGTAGTCGAGCTGGGTGGTCAGCGGTGGGTAGCTGATCTCGTCATTGGCCCCCACCAGCGCCGAGTCGGGCTTGATGTAGGCCAGCGGGTGCGCCGGTGCATCGCTGCCCAGACGCTTGAGGTGGCTCAGGTAATTGAGGCCGACGCCGAACACCCGTCCGCCCGGCTCCAGAGGCGCCAGCAGGCGGGCAGCGGACAGCGGCAAGCGTTCGGCATTCAAATCCAGGGCCTGCAACGCTCGCTCCGCAGGCAACCCGGACCAACTGGCAAAGGGCGCATTGATCCGCCGCAAACGGTGGGTCTCGGCCTCCAGCAATGCCCAGAACGCCTGGCCGGCGACCTCGACCCGTGCGATGCGCATGTCAGTGCCGGGCCCGGTAGGTCGCCAGGTACTCGGGGTCGAGCACTTCTTCCGGGGTCTTGACGCTGGCACCGAGAATCGGCCCCACCATTTCATGCCCCCACAGGCTGAGTTTTTCCGGGTTCAGCTCGTAGGGGTCGCCTTGCCACGGCTCGATTTCCGCAATGGTCTCGAAGGCAAAACCCGACGGGTTGAAATGGTAGAACGACAGGTGCGGGTCCTGGGCGTGCTGGCCCAGCGTCATCATCATCGGCAGTTCGCGCTGACGCACGATGTCGTAGGTTTCACCGACATCGCGCACGTTGCGCACGAACAGCCCGACATGTTGCACGCCCATGCGGCCCGGGCCGTGGCCGTAGGCGATGTCGTGGCTGGTGTGGTGGTTGAGGCGGGAGCGGAAGAACCCGGTGCGCCCCTTGCCTGCCCCGGCGCCATACCAGCTGAAGCCCATGACATTGAGCAGGAAGTCTTCCAGTTCCGGCGTGTAGTCGGGGGTGATCAGCACCACATGCCCCGCGCCACGCTCATCGGCCAGAAAACCGCTGTGGGGACGCCCGGGCTGGAACGAGCGCGGCATCCACTTCTGGCCATAGAACAGCTCGTGCTGATACCCCACGGGATCGCGAAAGCGCACCAGTTCACGCACGCCACGTTTTTCGCAGAGTTCGGCATCGCCCCGGGTGTACTCGACCTTGGCCGCGGCCAGCTTCTTGATCCCGTCTTCGAACGCCATGCGCCCTATGGCTTCCCAGCCGATATAGGCAATCCGGTCGACCGGCCCGGGGTGGAAAGCGAAGCGATGGCGACGATCGTCGATTCTGAAATACAGCGACTGCGGGTCGCTCTCGGGGTTCTTGCCGATGCCGAAACCCATCACCTGCGGGCCGTATTCGCGCCATGCATCGAGGTGTGGGGTTTCAAAACCCATGTAGCCGATACCAATGATGTCCACGTTATTCACCTTGTTCTTGTTAGAGATGAAAGGCTGCCAGCGGCACCTGCCCCGGCAGGTTACGCGCTAGATCGCCAGCAGGCCGCCGTCAATGACAAAGTCCGAACCGGTGATGAACGAGGCCTCGTCCGACGCCACGAAGACCGCCAGCGCCACCACTTCCTCGGGTTCGCCGGGACGATCCATCAGCACGCCGTCCAGCAGCATGGCCCGCACCTTCGGGTCTTCCAGGAACGGCCGCGTGCCGGGGGTGGCGACGAACCCCGGGCTCAAACTGACCGCACGGATGCCGCACGCGGCCCCTTCGACCGCCAACTGGCGGGTGAAGGACACCACCGCGCCCTTGGCCGCCGAATGGGCACTGATGCCGGCGACTTTCGAACCGCCCCAGGCCGCCGTGGAGGACACATTGATAATCACCCCGCGCCGCTCGGCCAGATGCGGCCAGGCGTACTTGGTGGTGTAGAACAGCAGGTCGATTTCATTGCGCATGGTGTACTGCCAATCCTCGATCGACAGTTCGCTGACCAACCCGAAACGGGCAGCGGAGGCATTGTTGTAGAGAATGTCGATGCGCCCGTGCTCGGCGACGGCCGCTTCGATCCAGGCCTTGGCCTGCTCATGCTCGCCCAGGTCCACCGGTGCCGAGCCATACAGGGTAAAACCTTCGGCCTGCATCAGGGCTGCCGTCTGCGCGTGGCCTTCGGCGTTGAAATCGCAGCCGACCACAATCGCCCCTTCCCGGGCGAAACGCAGGGCCGCCGCGCGCCCCTGGCCGCCGCCGGTGCCGGTGATCAGGGCGACCTTGTTCTGTAAACGTCCCATCAGCACATCCTCGAGTCAGTGGTTGTCCCATGGCCGGCGGTGCAGTCGCGGCCGATCAAGGGGCTGGCTCTTCGGGGGTGATGGGTTCCAGCCAGATCGCTTCCGCCGGGCAGGCTGCGGCACCTTCGCGGGCCTCTTCCTCAAGCTCCGGTGGCACCCGGGCATCATCGAAGTACACCAGGCCGTCGGCGTCGAGTTTGTACAGGCTGGGGCAAATCGCGGCACACAAACCGTAACCACAGCAGCGGCCACGGTCGGCCACGGCTTTGAACTGCGCATGCTCTGAACTCATTTTTTTCTCCTTATCAGGTTCAGCATTGGCAAATTATGAACACTTATTTATTTTATGTGCAATTAATTTTTAGCGCGGATATGCTGGCTGGCATCCGCCGCTGAAAAAACCGCTCAAGGCCCGAAAGCGGCGGGATGTTGAACACAGCCGGAACCAGATTGATGGAACGTCGGGTCCGGCGCAGGAAATTCGTTTGTCTGTGAGTCAGATGGCTTTGCTGGACAACGGCAAAATTCTGATTTTATTGTGAATAGAACAGCGGATTCTGTTCAATGAATCCGTTGACGCGGCTCCACAGCGCCTCCTACAGCAGTGCTTGGCTCAACAAAACCTATAAGGAAGCCAACCCCATGCACCCTTCGAAAAACGAAGCGGCAATTGATCTTCACGAATTCCGGCAAAGCTGGAAAATCCTCATTCTGTCGGTCGCCGGCGTTGCCATCAGCATCAACGCCGCGCTGCTGTACGGCTTCGGCACCCTGGTGGTGCCCCTGGGCGACGCCTTTGGCTGGAGCAAAAGCGAACTGCAGGCGTGCATCACCTTTCTGTTCGGTGGCGCCGTGGTCTCGCTGCAACTGGTGGGGTGGTTCAACCTGCGCTTCGGCATGAAGCGGGTCACCGTGGTCTCCCTGCTGTTGCTGTCCCTCGGCTACCTGGCTACGACCCAACTGACCCAGTCGATCTGGTCGATGTACATCGCCTTCGCCCTGCTGCCGATTGTCGGCATGGGGGCCCTGGCGGTGACCTGGACCCAGCTGCTGAGCCTGTGGTTCGAGCGCAATCGCGGCCTGGCCCTGGCCATTGGCCTGTCCGGCACCGGAGTCACCGCCGCCACCGTCCCGCGGTTGATGGCCTGGGGCATCGAGCACTGGGACTGGCGGGCAGCCTTCGTGATTCTCGCGCTGCTCAACCTGCTGGTGCTGCTGCCGCTGATTCTGCTGTGGTTCAAGCTGCCGACCGCCGCGGGCAGCGAGGATGATCGTCGCGCGCTGGCCAGCCTGCCCGGCATGAGCTTTCGCGAGGGCATGGGTTCGCTCAAGTTCTGGACCTGCAACCTGGCGCTGAGCCTGGTGATTTCCTCGATCGTCGGCATGGTCACCAGCACGGTGCCGATGCTCCAGGCCAAGGGCCTGTCGGCGGCCGACGCGGCGACGATCTTCAGTTGCTTCGGTATTTCCCTGATCTTCGGCCGGATGCTGATCGGCTACCTGCTGGACCGTCTGTGGCCGCCGGCAGTGTCGGCCATCAGCCTGATCCTGCCTGCCGTCGGCTGCCTTATCTACCTGAGTGGCACCAGCGAGTTCATGCCCCTGATGTTGGCGGCAGTGCTGGTGGGGTTCGGCGCAGGAGCGGAATTCGACATCGCCGCGTTCCTGATTGCCCGTTACTTCGGCCTGCGTGAATACGGTCGCCTGTTTGGCGTGCACCAGGGCCTGAACACCGTGGCCTCGGCCCTGGCCCCGCTGCTGTTCGCCTTTATGCTCGCGCGCAGCGGTTCCTACTCCGCGATGCTGGTGTACAGCGCCGCCTGCTGCCTGATCGGCCCCCTGCTGCTACTGACCCTCGGACGAGTGCCGCGCTTCGATGCGCAGGCACTGCCCAGCCATTCCTGAGCCACCCTCTGACAAGAACGGAGCAGAACATGCCCACATTGACCTTTATCGAACACAACGGCACCGCCCATCAGGTGCAGGGCGCCATCGGCCAATCGGTGATGCAGGCCGCCACCTTCGCCTCGGTCCCGGGGCTGCCCGCCGATTGCGGCGGGGCGTGCAGCTGCGCCACCTGCCACACCTATGTCGACGCGGCCTGGCTGGGCAAGGTGCAAGCCGCCGAAGGCATGGAAAACGACATGCTCGAATACGCCTTCGAGCGCCGTGACAACAGCCGTCTGAGCTGCCAATTGATCATCAGCGAAGACATGGACGGCATGGTCCTGCACCTGCCTTCTTCGCAATTCTGAATGCGCCTCAAGGAGCGTCCATGACACTTGCCTCAGTCGTTATCGTCGGTGCTGGCCAGGCCGGTTTCCAGGTTGCCGCCTCCCTGCGCCAGGAAGGCTATGCCGGCCGCATTACCCTGGTCGGCGATGAGCCCGGCCTGCCCTACCAGCGCCCGCCATTGTCCAAGGCCTACCTGCTGGGCAAGATCCAGGAGACCAACCTGCTGTTTCGCCCGGCGGACTTCTATGCCACTCAAGGCATCGAACTGCTGCATGACCAGGCCACCGCCATTGACCGCCTGAACCGGCGCGTGGTGCTGGCCTCGGGGGCGGCCCTGAGCTATGACCATCTGGTCCTGGCCACCGGCGCCCACAATCGGCCGCTGCCGGTGCCGGGCGCAGAGCTGCCCCAGGTGTTCGGCATCAAGACCAAGGCCGATGCCGACGCCCTGGCACCCCTGGCCAAGGCGGCGCGCAATGTGGTGGTGGTCGGTGCCGGTTTTATCGGCCTGGAATTCGCGGCGGTGGCGGCGGCCCTGGGGGCCAACGTGCATGTGCTGGAGCTGGGCGAGCGGCCCATGGCCCGGGCCGTGTCGCGAGAAATGTCGGAGCTGTTTCGCCAGGCCCACGAGGCCTGGGGCGTGCACTTCGATTTCCGCCAGGGTTTGAGCCGCATCGACAGCGACAACGGCAACGTCTGCGCCGTGCAGACCGCCGACGGCCGCAGCCTGCCCGCGGACCTGGTGGTGTTCGGCATCGGTGTGATCGCCAACGCGCAACTGGCGACCGAAGCCGGGCTGGCCATCGAGAACGGGATCAAGGTCGACGTCAATCTCCTGACCTCCGACCCGCAGATCTCCGCCCTGGGCGATGTCGCCAGCTTCCCCTGCCTGCAAAACGACGAACAGCACACCCGCCTCGAATCGGTGCAAAACGCCATCGACCAGGCCCGCGCCGTGGCGGCACGCCTGATGGGCAAGCCCGCGCCCTACAGTGCCCTGCCCTGGTTCTGGACCGACCAGGGCGACCTCAAGCTGCAGATTGCCGGGCTCTCCCACGGCCATGACAGCACCGTGATCCTGGGTTCGGCCCAGGACCGGCAGCTTTCGGTCCTGTGCTTTCGCAATGAACGGCTGGTGGCCGTGGAGTCCTGCAACCGCATGGGCGACCACATGGCCGCGCGCAAGATCCTCGCCCGTGCGCCCCGGCTGACGGCCGCCGAAGCGGCCACAGAGGGTTTCGACCTCAAGGCCTGGGAAGCAGCCAACCGCGACTGAGCAGCCGCGCCCGACCAACCACCCGCCGCCGCGCCAGCCCCAGGGCTGGGCGCGGCTTTTTTTGCGCAACTGCTGGAGCGATAACGATGAATAAAGTCTGGTTTATTACCGGGGCTGCCCGCGGCCTCGGCGCCGCCATTGCCAGGGCCGCGCTGGCCGACGGTGACCGCGTGGTGGTCAGTGGCCGGCGCACCGAGCCCCTGCAACACGCCTTCGCCGATTACGGCGAGCGGGTGCTGGCGGTGCCCCTGGATGTGTCTGACGAAGCCCAGGCCCTGGCCGCGGTAGAGGCGGCGGTCGCGCGCTTTGGGCGCATCGATGTGCTGGTGAACAACGCCGGTTACGGCCAGTTGGCCCCTTTCGAAGACAACTTCAGCCAGGACGCCGAACGCCAGTTCGCAACCAATGTGTTCGGCGTATTGCATGTATGCCGTGCGGTGCTGCCAGTGATGCGCCGGCAACGCAGCGGCCGGGTCTTCAACCTGTCGTCCATGGGCGGCGTGCTGGGCATGGGCGGCGCGGCGCTGTACTGCGCGTCGAAGTTCGCCGTCGAAGGTTTTTCAGAATCCCTGGCCCAGGAAGTGGCGCCATTCGGGATCAAGGTCACGCTGGTGGAGCCCGGGGTGTTTCGTACCGATTTCCTCGACCCCAGCTCGGCCGTGTTCGGGGCCCGAGCCCTGGAGGACTACGCCGGGTTCACCGCCAAGGTCAAGGCGGCCTCGGCGGCCGGCAATCACTTGCAAACCGGCAGCCCGGAAAAACTCGGCGCGGCCCTGGTGCACCTGGCCAGCCATGAGCAGCCGCCGCTGCGCTACCTGGCCGGCTCCGATGCATACCAGCAGGTCAGTGCCAAGCTCAAGGCCATGCTGGCGCAGATCGAAGAGTGGCGCGAATTGACCTGCTCGACCGACGGCGCCTGACGGCCCGTCGCCCTGCCGCCTCGGCGGGCGTGCAGGGCCACACCGGGCACCTAGAGATTGATGAAGTAGCGCACAAAGAGTTTGCCTTCCTCGAACCGATACAACTCGATGGTCTCGATCCCGCCCTCGCCCTCGCGAAAGGCATTGAGGTGATGGCATGCCGCTTCATTGCCGTTGACGATGCACTGTCGCACCTCGACCCGGATCTTCGGCTGCTGTTGCGCCCACATGCCTTCCAGCACCTGCCAGGCATCGTGCTGCGGCTTGCCGACATATTCGATACTCAAGCCATTGCCCGAGACGCTGCGGTAGTGGGCAAAAAAACCTTGCTTGTCGCCCGTGTTCCAGCAGTCGATCTGGCCGTGCAGGAACTGCTCGATGGCGTGTTTATCCAGGTTCATGGTGGGTTCATCCTCAGGGTGGGGTCAGGCATGCTGCCGGGTGGGCAGCGAGTGTTGGCGCGCCAGGAAAGCCGGCTCCATTTTCAGCCACAGCAAAATCCCGGGGCCGATAATGGCGCAGCACAGGCAGCACACCAGCACCGCCGAATAACTGCTGTAGACGTCGTACAGGTGACCGAACAGCATGGGCACCAGCCCGGAGACAATGGTGATCAGGCACAGGTGCAGGCCGAAGATCCGCGCGTAGTCCTTGAGCCCGAAATAGCGCGCCATGAGGAACGCCGCCAGGTCGAACTCGGCTCCGGCACTGGCCCCGATGCACAGGGTGGCCAGCACCAGCAGCGGCGTGCTCTGGGCACCGCCGAACAGAAAGATCGCGCACCCCAGCGCCGGCAGCGCCAGGCTGACTGCCGCCACCAGCGACGGTGAGTAGCGGTCCAGCAGGTAACCCACCAGCAGGCGCCCACCAATGATCGAGATGCCAAAGGTGCTGAACACCTGGCTCGCCTCCTGGGCGCTCAGGCCCTTGCTTTGCAGCATCGGCACCAGGTTGGTGACCATGCCCACGGTCAACGACACCGAAAGGATCAGCGCCAGATTGAAGCCCCAGTACATGCCCGAACCCAGGGCCTGCCTGAAGCTCATGCCGGACAGCTGCAGCGGCTGTTTCCGGGTCGCTGGCTCGGCGCCCGCCGGCTGAACCGGCAGGCGCAACCACAGCAGCGTCATCGGCAAGGTGAACAGCAACGGCATGGCCCCCAGCGCGATAAACCCGGCTTGCCAGCCATAGGCGGCAATCAGTCGCGACAGCAACGGTGGCAGCACCGTCGCCATCAGCCCGGTGCCGCACAGGATCACCGCCAGAGCCAGGCCGCGATTGCGCTCGAACCAGAGGTTGACCAACTGCGTCCAGGTAATGGCAATGGTGCCGGCACACACGATCGGCATGCTGAAGAATGCAAGGTACAACCAGCCGATCGAGCCCTGGATCCGGGTGATGGCGAAGTAACCGAGGATCTGCAGCACGATCGACACGATCGCCACGCGGCGCAGGCCATAGCGGCGATAGAGCCAGCCGACCAACTGGGTGGAAATCGCCACCCCGGCGAACAGAAAGGTGATTGCGGCTTGCAGGTCGCCCCGGCTCCAGCCGAATGCCTGCTCCAGCGGGATCACCAGGGTGCCGAAGGCATACAACAGCGCGGCGGTGATGCTGGTGCAGATGCCGAACAAACCCAGCAGGACCACGCGCCAACCGCGCTTGAACTCGGAAAAGTCATTGCCATCCTGGGCCTTGTCGCTGCTCTTGCGTGTCTCAGTCGTCATGATTAACTCCCGGCGCAGGCCGCCATCGCGGATGCGCGACATGATTAATGGCCCTTGAGGATTTCTTCGACCTTGGGCAGCGCGATCATGGTGGCGCCGCCGTCCACCAGCAGCGAGGTGCCGGTGATGTAGGAGGCCTCGTTGGAGGTGAGAAACAACACCGCATGGGCAATGTCGGCGGACTCCCCCAGGCGCCCCACCGGGAAATGCGCGGCCAGTTTGTGCGGCAATTCATCACCCAGGGTTTCGAGCATATGGTCGGTGCCAATCAGCCCGGGTTCGACCACATTGACCAGGATGTTCAAGGCCCCGAACTCCACCGCCAGGCCGCGGGCGAAGGCGTTCATGAAGGCCTTGCTGGAGCCGTAGGCAATCAGGCGCGGGGTGTACTTGCGGTTGGCTTCGCCTGAGGAAATAAAGATCAGCCGGCCTTTATCGACGGCCCTGGACAGATAAGGTGCACAGTCCTTGGCCAGCCAGAACAACGACTGGATATTGCTGCGCACGATGTGATCGAAGGTGTCGTCGGCCATCTCGGCGATCAGCCCATGGCTGGTATCGGCGGCGCAATGGACCACGATGTCCAGCCCGCCAAAATGCTCGACGGCCCCTTGCACCATGGCCTTGATCGCCTCCCGGTCGGCGATGTCGCCTTCCACCAGACAGGCTTGGGCGCCCAGGGCATTGATCTGCTCGATGGTCTGTTCGCCGTAGCGCGCGGTGCGTGCCGACACCACCACCCTGGCGCCTTCCCGTGCATAGGCCAGGGCGATGGCCCGGCCCATGCCGCGGCCGGCACCGGTGACCAGTACTACTTTGTCGCGGAATTTCATTGCGCTTCCTCATTGTTTTTATGATTCGAGGCGTTGTCGCAGTCGGTGCACCTGGCCGTTGAGCAGCGCCGGGCGCACTTCACAGGGCGTTACAGATCCTTGCCGGGCACATTGCGCGCCGAACCGTTGCGCCGGTCCGACTCGCCCCAGCCCAGCCAATGGGAAGGCTCGCGGGTATCGCCGACTCGGCGCCAGCGGCCTTCCTGCTGTGCGGTAATCGGGAAGCCGCCGACAAAATCGATCATCTCGCCCCGCTCATCCGGCAGGAACTCCCACTCTTCCTTGCCCTCCAGCACAATCCTGGCGGACTTCAGGAAGTAACTGCCGTCCTTGTGTTCGGTCTGCCCTTCGATGTCGGTGGTGACCCGTACCTCACCCTTTTCATTGTTGAAAATGGCGTAGCCCAGGTGATCGTGGCCAACCATGAACGAGCCCGTGTCCCAGGTACCGTCCTGGTAAACGGTGACGAACGACCACCAGATCACGTGCTTGTTGTTGTTCACCACCAGGTCTTTCTTGAAGTGAATGGCCCCGCCCTCGGCCATGTAGAACTGGTCCAGGGCCATGGCGCCCTTGACCGGACGCCCTTCGCAGACCCCGGCCAGTTCCCACAGCTGGGAGACGTAGAAGGTGCCCCACTCCACCCCCGGCAAGTACCACTGCAACCCCGGGCCCAGCAGGCGGCCTTCGAGGTGGAACAAGCCCTCTTCCTTCCAGGTCAGGCGTTCGCTGCTGGCGGTGATTTCCCAGGCATTGCCGGCCTCGCCCGGCTGGCTGGACCAGCGCGCGGTGTCGCCCTCCAGGCTGTGCACCGGCAACGGAGTCAGGGCCTGCCTGGCCATTTTTTCGTGGTCCATGCGCAGGTTGACCTGGTCGACATGGTTGTTGAGGTAGAAGAACTTGGTCGGGTTCGGCGTGCCGTTGGGGGCCATCAGCGAACGCACGAAGGAATAGATATTGCCCTGCTCGTCACGCACCGAGCCGAAGGGTGAACTCTTGCTCAGGTGCAGGCCGAAAAAGCCACGCTCGGCGGACATTGAAGCGCCGGTGACCTTGTGCGGTCCGGCCAATTGCTGAAAGCCGAAATCACCGCGTTCTGGAATGGTTTTAAAGGTTCTCATGGTGCCCTCTGTTATTTTTTTAAGGCTAGGGAAAGGCTGCCGGGTGGCGAGCCGGGTTCAGTCCCAGATCACCGGCAGCGAAGACACACCGCGCAATTGCGCGCCGCTGATCTGCGGCACCGGCTGGCCAGGGTCCAGGCGCAGGTTGGGGAACAGGTCGAGGATCGCGTTGATCGCGCAGCTGATTTCCACCTTGGCGACAAACTGGCCGATGCACATGTGCGGGCCGAAGCCGAAGCCAAAGGACGGCTTGGGCTTGCGGTCGATATCGAACACATCGGGGTTGTCGAAGGCGTCTTCGTCGCGGTTGGCCGAGACCACCATGCACTGCACGAACGAGCCCTTGGGAATCGTCACTCCGTGGAACTCCACGTCCTTGGCGGTTTCCCGCACCTTGAAGGTGGCCACCGGCTCGAAGCGGGTGGTTTCATCCATCAGTCGGCCGATCAGCGAGCGATCGGCCTTGACCCGCTCCAGCAAGCCGGGAGTGGTCAGGAGCAGGGTCATCACCGAGCCGAACATGCGGGTAGTGGTTTCACCGGCGGCCGGCAGCAGCGAACGGGTGAAGGTAATCACTTCGTGATCATCCAGGGTGCGCCCTTCGTACTCGGCCCGCAGCAGGCGCCCGACCACATCATCACCCTGGCTGCCCTCGGCCCGGCGTTGCACCACCACCCCTTCCAGGGCGTCGTACAGGCCTTTGACGGCGATGCCGGCCTGGCGCCGGGCCTCGACCATCTTGCTCGGGTCGATCTGGTTGCCGCCGACAATGGCCAAGGCCCAGGCCGCGTATTGCTTGTATTTGGAGGGGTCGTCGGATGGGAAACCCATCAGCGCATACATCACCCGGATCGGCAGTTCGAGGCCGAACTTCATCAGGTCGGCCTGCTTCGCCGGCAGCATCGGTTGCAGGTATTCCTCGCGTATCACCTGGTCGATCTGCGGGCGCCACTTGTTCACGGTCTCCGGCATGAACGCCGGCTGCAACAGGGCGCGCACCTTGCGATGCTCGTCGCCGTCCATGGCCAGAATGATCAGGCCATCGAAAAACGCCCCCAGGCCTTCGGCGATAAAACCGCTGGTGTAGGTCGCACCGTCGCGCAGCACGGTCATCACGTCCTGGTACTTGAACAAGGCATAGGTCGGGCGCGTGCCCTGCTGGGTGCCGGCGTTGGTCGGCACGCCGAACTGGGTGATGAAGTCGCCCTCGTAGATCGGCGACTTCAGGCGTTGTTCGCGGCACACCGCATGGATGTCCAGGTCAGTGCCACGGTACATCTGCGACACGGCGGAATACGCGGTGGCCAAATCCAGTGCTGCGCTCTCGTTGCTCATCAGGCTCTCCTATCGTGTGGCCCTCGCTGTGCGCAGTCAGGTCCTTGCGCACGGCGATACCGGGGGATGCGAGACTCGCGACAGCGCAGCGCGACAACAGCAACAGGGTCGAAAACCAGGGGGCCGGCAAACCGGTAACGGCGGATGCGGCATCGACGAGTCTCTTGTTTTTATTCTTCTGCACACCAAGACGGCCTGGTTGGAACCCTCGGTGCTAAAGCGTGCCAGCGGACTTTTCGGCGCTTTACGTCCGAAGCCTGGGCTGCCAACCTATGGTATGCGCTCGCCTGTGGACGGGCAGTTCGATTCGTTTGACCCCAGGTCAAACGAAGGCATCGAGTAAATGCTTCAAGATATGAACAACGTGGCCCAAGCAGGCATAAGGAGCACAAGGTGGCGGTAAAGGCAGCCGAAGGTGGCGAACCGGGAAAACGCAATACGATGAATCGCCTGCTCGCGGCTGCTCGTATCGAGTTCGCCCGCAAAGGCCTGGCCGGGGCGCGGGTCGAGGAAATTGCCCGCGACGCCGGGGTCACCAAGCAGCTGGTCTACCACTACTACGGTTCCAAGGAAGGGCTGTTCGTGGCGGTACTGGATGAGTCCTCGGACAACATCATGTCCGAGCTGGTCAACCTCAATGTCGAGCAACTGGCACCGCCCGAGGCGATGCGCACGGTGCTCAATCACTTCTTCGACCAATACCGTTTCGACCCCTTCCTCGGCAGCCTGGCCCTGGAAGGTATTCGCTACCACGACGTCCACGAAACACCGCGCAACCATTTTCTGGAAATGGCCCCGGCACTGATCGCCAAGCTCAACGCGATCCTGGTGCGCGGCGCGGCCAGCGGCGACTTCCGCGCGGACATCAACCCGCGCCTGCTGCTGGCCTGCGCGTCACTGGTGACCACCGGCTGGTTCACCAACCGCTACTCGATGTCGGCCCTTGCCGGGCTGGACACCGACTCGGCAGAAGGCATGTCCACCTGGCGCCAGTATTCGGCGGACTTTGTCCTGGCGAGCATTGCCCTGGGGGCATGAAAAAGCCGGCAGCGCCTGGGCGCTGCCGGCGTCATGCGGCCTGGCCGGGCCCGTGACCAGGCCGTGGCCACTCGCGGTTCAGCGCCGGGTTTTCTTCAAGTAGGCGCTGACCCGCCGGGCCGCCAGGCGCCCGGCCATGCCATTGACTCCGCCGCCGGGATGGATGCCTGCACTCCCCAGGTACAGGCCCGCCACCGGCAAGGTATCGCCCCCCAGCCCATAGGCCGGGCGCATGGTGCTGGAGCGCATCGACGTGGTGTCGATGTGCACCACGCAACCGTTCACGGTGTTCAAGCGCGCGGTAAAGTCCGGCGCGGCCTCTATCCGGCGGCCGAGCACCTGGCCCTGGATCCCGTCGATGTAGGGATACAACTGCTCCAGTGCCTGGTCGGCGACCCGCTCGCGCAGCGCGTCCCACCCCAGGTTGGGGTTCACCGGCATGACCGGCGGATAGATGTACAGCACGTCCTGGCCGGCCGGAGCCTGGGAAGGGTCGGCAGCACTCGGCGCGGCCACGGTGATGTAGGGCAAGGTCGGCACCTCGCCTCGGGCGCAGGCGGCGAAATTCTCCAGCACCGCTTCTTCGGTGCCGATCAGCATCACGGTTTTGCGCAGGTCCACGCCGTCACCCCGCGCGGCCTCGAAACGTGTCAGGGAGATCTGCCCGCGCAGCGCCACATCCACCTTGAGCGGGCCGGAGCCCTTGGCATTGGCCGGGGCCATGGCAATGCGCGTCAGCAGATGCTTGGGAATCTCGCCGGGGCTGACCATCTCCAGCGCCGGCTTGGGGTGGCAGCCGGCAATCACCGCGCGGGCGGTGAACTCGCGGCCGTCGGCCAGTTTCACCCCGCTGACCTGGCCGTTCCTGGCGACGATTTCACTGACGCTGGCCGACAGCAGTACGCGCCCGCCCAATTCTTCCAGACGGGCCTGCATCGCGTTGCTCAACTGCTGCATGCCGCCCAGTACCCGACCCACCCCGAAGCGATGGAGAAAGCCGAGCAAGGCGTAATAGATCCCCCCGCCATCGGCACTGATATCGCCCGCCAGGCCGGTGAGCGCGCACATCGCGGAGATCGTCACCGGATGCTCGAAACGCTCGCGCGCCGCCTGCAGCGCCGAGCCGGTCATCAGCGCCATCAGCTCCGGCTTCAGGGCCTTGTGCTTGAGCGCGGTGCCAAGGAGCTTCAGCTTCACCCCCAGGTTGGTCCGGGCCGGGTCGACGCGCATCATCGGCAGCGCGATGTCGAGGAACAGGTCGATGACCTTCATGAACGCCAGAAACGCTTCGGCGTCGTGGCTGCTGAAGCGGCGGATCTCGGCGGCGGTCTTCTCGCGGTCACGCCAGAAGATCAGCGACTGGCCATCCGGGTGCAGGTACACGTAACCCGGGGCCAGCTCCACCGACTTGAACCCATGGCGCTCCAGCCCCAGCTCCGCCGGGACATGGGCATGCACCCGCATCGACATCATGTCCAGGGCACAGGGGTGGACCAGATGCTGGGGCGCCTCGGGAATCAGGTAGCCCGACGACGCCATGCCGCCCACCTTGTCCAGGGCCTCCAGCACCAGCACTTTCTTGCCTTCCATGCCCAGGTAGCAGCCTGCCGACAGGCCATTGGTGCCGCCGCCGACCACGATCACATCGAAATCGGTGTTTTGCGCTTGTTGGTTCTGATTCATCACATGCTTCCATGTCGAAGTTCAACCACGGCGGCACGCGGCGGCGGTGGCGGCAAAGAGGTCCACGGCCTGCCGCGGGGCAGGCCGTGGCAGGGGTTACATGCCCGTGCGGCCCATCTGCGCGAACAGCGCGCGCATGGCCACCAGCGACGGCGTGTGGCTGCTGAACCCACCGTCGGCGACCAGGGTGCTGCCCGTCACGAAGGACGATTCGTCGCTGGCCAGGAAGGCCACCACATCGGCGATCTGACGCGGCGTGCCGAGCTCGGCGGTGCAGTGGTTGTCACGCAGGATGTCGAGCAAGGGTTCCGGCATCGCGTGCTCAGAAGGCGCCAGGCCGATCTGCAACGCATTGCCACGGATCCCCTGCTTGCCGTACTGCGAGGCCACCATGCGCGGCAGCATCATCAGCCCGGCCTTGGACGTGGCGTAGCCGGTCAGGGACATATCGCCCTGCATGCCCAGGCCCGAAGTGGCGAAAATGATCGAGCCCCGGGCGTTTTCCAGCATCACCGGGATCACGTGCTTGGTGCACAGCACCGCACCACGCAGGTTGACCGCGATGGCGCGGTCCCAGGCCCGCATGTCGAGGTTGACGAAATCGCGGTCCAGCTGGCGTTGCTCGGCGTTAAGAATCGCCGCGTTGTTGTGCAGCACGTCGATCTGGCCAAAGTGCTGCCGGACCTGGGCGACCATCGCCTGCACCTGCTCCTCGCAAGACACATCGGTGCCGATCGCCAGGGCCGCGTGGCCCTGCTCCTGCAGTGCCTGGGCCACGGCCCTGGCGCCTTCGAGGTTGATATCGACCACGGCGACACTGGCGCCATGGGACGCCAGCACCCGGGCGCACTCGGCGCCCAGGCCACCACCGGCGCCGGTGATAATGGCCACGCGTCCTGCCAGTTTTCCTGTACTCATGTCCGGTTCCTTATTGTTCTTGGGAGACATTGATCCGAGGGGTGAGCGGTCACTCGCCGGTGAAGCGCGGTTCGCGTCGCTCGCTGAAGGCTTGGGCCGCTTCACGGGCATCCTTGGTCGGGGCCAGCAAGGCAAACAGGTCCAGCTCCAGGTTCAAGCCACTCTTGAGGTCCAGCTCCAGGGCCGCCCTGGCCGCCTGCTTGACAAAGGCCGAGGCGATCGGCGGCTTGCTGGCGATGCGCTGGGCAAAGGCCCGCACCTCGTCCACCAGGCTCGCGCTATCGCCGGCCAGGCGGCTGACCAGGCCAATGCGCTGCGCCTGCTCGGCGTTCATCCGGTCGCCGGTGAGCAACATGTCCAGGGCCTGGCCCGGCGCGACCACACGAGACAGGCGCTGGGTGCCACCGCCGCCGGGAATCAGCCCGAGGCCGGTTTCCGGCAGGGCGAACACCGCGTTGGGCGCGGCAAAGCGGATGTCGCAGGCCAGCACCAGCTCCAGGCCACCGCCCATGCAGTAACCGTGGATCGCCGCGATCACCGGTTTGCCGATGGTGTCCAGGGCTTCGATCCAGCGCACATTTTCCATGCGCAGGCGCACTTGCAGGCTCGACTCCGGGCCACGCCGCTCCTTGATGTCGGCGCCGGCGCAAAAGCCCCGCTCGCCTTCGCCGCGAATCACGATCACGCGGATTTCCGGGTCCTGCTGCAACAGAGCCAGAGCCTGGGGCACGCCCCGGCGAATGTCATCGTTGATGGCGTTGATCTGCTGCGGCCGGGTCAGCACCACCCAGCCGACATTGGCCTCGCGCTCCAGACGCACGGCCTCGTTGATCAGCAGCACGGGCTGCTGGATTTGCGCTGTGCTCATGCAGGGCACTCCTCGAACTCGAAGACCTGGCCGTCGAGCTCCCGTGGATCGATCTTGATCAGCGCCCGGCCGCCCACCGCCTCCGAGGATTCGATCCACTGGAATTGCGTGCCACGGGCCCGCAGGTCCTCGGCCTTGGCGGCCAGGTCGTTGACCCCGATACGGATGTAGTAAGGGCCCGGCCCCCAGTTGTTGACGTAGTGCCCGGCGTCGGTATTCCAGTAGGTGGCCTCAAGCACATCCAGGGTCGCGCTGTTGGGCACGCTGAAGCCCATGCGCGCTCGGCGGTAGCCTTCGCTGCGGATGTTTTCCACCGGGCCGCTCGGCTCCCAGTCCAGATTGGTCGAGACCTTGCGCAGGGTTTCATCGAGGTCGCGCACCAGGAAGCCGCGAGCCGTGACCCGCACCATGTCGCCGGGCTTGAGATCGAGTGGCTGCACCGGTGGCAACTGGTAGGTTTGTGCCGGCATCTGCAGCGGCTCGGTCGGCATGATCTCGATACACAGCCCGCCATCCACCGAAGGCTGGTAGTACGGCTGCTCTGGCGTGGCGCCCAGCCACAGGCGGTCGAAGGGCATTTCCGGAGTGCGCTGGGCCATGCGGAACGGCAGGCGCCGGCGCATCAGCTTGTCCACCAGGGCGTCGAATTTGTCGCCGTGCAGGGCCAGCACGATGGAGTGCGTGAGCATCGGCCGATGGCGGCCCTGAAAGTCCTTCAGGCTTTCCAGGAAGTCATGAAACAGCGGATCGCCCGGGTTGGGTCGGTCCAGGTGCCACTGGGGCTCGATCCGGGTCGGCGACACCACCAGGGATTTATGCACCCGCAAAAAGTGCGCGATGTAGGGGTGGTTGTCGAACGCCTGGCGCCAGCGCTCGTGCTTGTAGATTCCCAGCTTGTCGACCAGCATCTCCGTCATGCCGTCCGGGTCTGGAACCATCATGTCGGCACTCATCAGTAACTCGAACATCTCTCTCTCCTTGCAATTGCCAGCCAGGCCCTGGGCCCGGCGATCAGTCAGCGGGCACGCCGCGGTAAGGCGGGCTCAGTCAATGCGTGGTAGGTCGGTTGGGCCGCAGGCTTGCGTTGCTCCTGCTGCGCGCGGGCGTCCTCCAGGTCGAGGGTCATCCCGCCCTTGGAGTTGCCCTTGGGGTTGAGCAGGTAATGGGACAGGGCCGGGATCAGCACCAGTGCGCCGAGCATGTTCCAGAGGAACATGAAGGTCAGCAGGATGCCCATGTCGGCCTGGAACTTGATCGGCGACCAGGCCCAGGTAATCACCCCGGCAGCCATGGTCAGCCCCACCAGGGCCACCACCCGCCCGGTGAAGTCCAGCGAGCGTCGATAGGCCACGGCCAGGCTGCCGCCGCGTGCCTGGACCGCCAGTTGCACGCTGAGCAGGTACAACGCGTAGTCCACCCCTACTCCAACGCCCACGGCGATCACCGGCAAGGTCGCGACCTTGAGCCCGATGCCCAGCCAGACCATCAGCGCCTTGCAGATAATGGTGGTCATCAGCAGCGGGATCAGGGCCACCAGCGTGGCGCGCCAGCTGCGGAAGGTCAGCAGGCAGAGCAAGGCGGTGGCGCCGTACACCGCCAGGTACATGGTGATGATGCCGCGCTCGACCTCGATGTTGGTCGCCGCCTCGATCCCGGCATTGCCCGCCGCCAGCAGGAACTCCACCGGCTGCTCGGCACCCGCGGCGCTGTTGTTCTGCCTGGCGAAGTCTTCGGAGACCTTCAGCACCCGGCTCAGGGTGTCGGCCTTGTGGTCGGCCAGGTAGGCGATCAGCGGGGTCACCGAACATTGCTGGTTGGTGATGCCCGGGGCGGAAATCATTGCCGCGTCCACTGCCGAGTTGGTGATCGCCTGGTCCCGGCTGATGCTCAGCCATTTCGGGCTGCCCTCGGCCATGCCGGAGCTGATCATGCGCACGGTTTCCGCCAGGGACTGGGTGGTTTGCACGCCCGGGGTCTGGCGCAGGCGCCAGGCCAGCTTGTCCATGCTTTGCAGCGACTGGTACAGGCGGCAGCTGTCTTCGTTGGTCTTCATGATGACCACGAACTGGTCACTGGACAGCCCGTAGTTGCGGGTGATGTAGGCGTTGTCGAGGTTGTAGCGCGAGTCGGCGCGCAATTCGGGCGCGCCGGGGTCGAGGTCGCCCACCTTGAGATGCATCATCACCACGCTGCCCAGCAGGGTCACCAGGAGCGACAGGGCAATCACCGCCGTGGCCATGGGCCGTTCGGTGAAGCGATCGAGGCCGTGCCAGATCCGCCCGAGCACACCCCGGTTGGCTTCGCCGGCCTGGTCCTTGGCAATGGCTATGCGCGCGGCCTTGCGGCTCACGCCCAGGTAGGACAGCGCCACCGGAATCAACAGCAGCTTGGTGAAAATCAGCACCGCCACGCCGATGCTGGTGGTCAGCGCCAGATCGCGGATCACCGGGATATCGATGATCACCAGCACCGCGAAACCGACGATGTTGGTCAGCAGTGCCGTCAGGCCGGTGAGGAACAGCCGGCGAAAGGTATAGCGCGCCGCCACGTATTTATGGGTGCCGCGCCCGATGTCCTGGAGGATGCCGTTCATCTTCTGGGTGCCATGGGAAATACCGATGGCGAAAATCAGGAACGGCACCAGGATCGAGTACGGGTCCAGGTCGTAACCCAGTATCTGCATCAAGCCCAGCAGCCACACCACCCCGGCCACCGCCACGCCCACCAGCAGCAGGGTGCTGCGCAGGCAGCGGGTGTAGAAGTACACAAACAGGCCGGCGATCACCACCGAGGCGCCGAAAAACAGCATCACCGAATACAGGCCGTCGATCAGATCGCCCACCAGCTTGCTGAAGCCGACGATGTGAATGCCGACCCGGTCGCTTTCCAGCGAACGGATCTGCGCCTCCAGCTGCTTGGAGAATTCGCCGTAGTCCAGCGGTTTGCCGGTCTGCGGGTTGGTGTCGAGCAACGGCGCGACGATCATGCTCGACTGGCTGTCGTTGGCCACCAGGTTGCCGATGATGCCGGCACGCATGATATTGCGGCGCAAGGCGCTGATGGACTTCTCACTGCCGTCGTAGTCCGAGGGCATCACCGCACCGCCGTCGATGCCCTCCTCGGTGACTTCCTTCCAGCGCACGATGGGCATCCACAGCGACTTCATCCACGAGCGGTCGACCCCGGGTATCAGGTACAGGGTGTCGTTGACCTTTTGCAGGGCCAGCAGGTAGTCCGGATCGTAGATATCGCCGCTTTTGTTCTCCACCACCACGCGAATGCTGTTGCCCAGGCCCGGCAACTGGTTTTTGTAGGCCAGGTAATTCTTGATGTAGGGGCTGGAGCTGGGAATCATCTTCTCGAAGCTGGCATTGACCTGCAGCCGCGTGGCGAAGAAGCCCAACACCAGGGTGGCGAGCAGGCAGGCAACCACGACCAACATGCGGTGACGGAAAATAACCCGTTCAAACCAGCCGCCGGAGTTCTTGTCGAAGTCCTCCAGGTTGGCAATCACTGGCATTCCGCTGTTGAATTTTTGCTCGACCATGTTTTCTTTCTCGTAGGGGGATAGTGCCGGCGGCGTCAGTCAGCCCGGGCAATATCGATGACCTTGGCGCCACTGAAGCGCGTGACAACCAGGCTTCCGGCCTGTGCGGTGGCACTGGCGGCGTACACCTCGCCAACTCGTGCGTCGGGCAGTGCGGTAACCTTCAGGCTCTGCCGGTCAAGCTTGACCAACTGCCCGCCCTGGCTCACCACGATCAGCTCCGGGCCTTGCTCGACGATGCTCACCAGGCTGCTGTTGAGGTGGGTCGCCACGGCCTGCCAGTGCTGGCCGTCGTCGCGGCTGGCGAACAGGTTGCCGCGCAGCCCATAGGCCAGCAGCAGTTGATCGAAGGCCCGGACACCGAAATAGGTGCCGCTGTAGGGCGTCTCGATCCTGACCAGGCGTTGCTGCCCGGCATCCAGGCGTAGCAGCAGGCCTTGCTCGCCGCTGATGTAGAAGGTGCCAGCGTGTTCCGCCAGCCCGTACAGGTGCATGCGCCGCTCGTTGTCACTGCGCTCGATCCACGGCTCCCAGTTCTGGCCGTTGTCGAGGCTGTGCAGGACCATGCCAAAGGCACCCACGGCAAACCCCTGGCCCTGGTCGTCGAATAGCACATCGAGAAATGGCGCAGCCAACACCCCTGGGGTCGCCGACGTGCCGACCGCCATCTGGACTTCCTTGAGCACCAGGGCGGCGGACTCGTCGCCCCGCTCCGCCCGAGGGCCGTAGTAGTCGTTGAGCAGGGTCAACAGCCGGCGCCCGTCAAGCTGCACCTGCCAGCTGCGACCGCCATCGGTGCTGTGCAGCACCAGCGCGTCATGGCCGACGATCCAGCCGTTGCGCTCGTCGCGAAACCGGACCTGCACTAGGTCGCTGGACACCGGGCTGTCAACCTGTTGCCAGGTCTGCCCGCCATCGATGGAACGCTGGATCAGCCCGTGCAGGCCGACGCTGATCAGGGCGTCGCCGGCTCGGGTCACCGCCAGCAGGGGTGCGGGCAGCTGTTCATCTACCCGCAGCGCAGGCAGATCCAGAGAGTCGGTGGCCGGCGCGGCCGCGCTATGCGCCGAGGGCAGCGCCAGCAATGCGCCCATACCCACGGTCAGCGCTACGGCCAGCGCCAGGCGTGAGGTGGCGCGATGAAAAGAATCAGGACAAGGGCCAGTCATTATTTTTATTCCTCAACCATCCCGAAGGTCAGAACAGGCCCGCCCCGCCCGCCCGGCTTGATGCGCAGGCCGGTGGGCAAGGCAGGCGTGCACCGGTCAGCGTTGGGTGACCCGGGCCACGATGGCTTCCGGGTTCATGTCACGCTCGGAAAGCGGTTTGTCGATGAACTTGTAGCCGCCCTTCAAGCCGTCGTTGAGCAAGGCATACATGCCCTTGTTGAAGTCGTAGACGACGTTTTTCACGTTGTAGGGAATGGCCTTGTCGTACAGCTGCACACCACTGAGGAAGATCGAGCGATACAGCGCGCCGCTCTTGTCCCAGGCGTCATACAGGCCCACGCCGTAGGTGTCTTCATCCAGGTAGTAGGTGCGCTTGCTGTAGACGTGGCGCATGCCCGGCTTCAACGTGGCCTCCACCACCCACACCCGGTGCAGCTCCCACCGCTCGTTCGCCGGGTTGGCGTGATGCGGCATGAACTGGTCTTCCTGCTTGATGCCGAAGTAGAACTTGTAGGCGTTGTACGGGATGTACATCTCCTTGCGGCCCACCAGCTTGTAGTCGAACCGGTCCTGGCTGCCGGAGAACATCTGCAGCTCGTCGAACAGGGTCACCCCGCCCTGGCTGGCCACCGGCGTATCGAAGGCAAACTCCGGCGCCAGCTTGACCCGACGCTGCCCCGGGGAATAACTGAAGGAGCGCCGTGCCTTGGCCAACGGGTCGAGGAAGTCGGTCAACACCACCACTTCACCGGAGCGTCGCGCCGGGTAGTCGTTACGCGAGAACACCCGGGCATACATGGTCGGGTCGCGGTCCGGCTGGGTGACCTGGTAGTAAGGGGTCTCTTCGAAGGTCGCCTGCTCGGCGGTCTTGGTGATCGAGCCATTGGCGTCCACCACCCAACTGTTGGAAGACGAGGTGGTCGAGTAGCCGGTGCCGATCTTGTAGCGCACCTGCTGGTTCCACATCACTTCGTTGCCGGTCTTCGGAATCGGAAACGGCAGCCCGCCGCGGCAGCTGGTGTCCACCGCCAGGCCGTCTTTCTGGATCTGGCAACTGCTGGCATTGCGCACGGTGGCGTCGAGCACTGCCTGCGGATAGGCAGTGGTGCGGTGACTGGGGTAGATGTCGAGGTAGTAGGTCGGGTACTTCTTCATCAGGGCCTTTTGCCCTTCGCTGAGTTTGTCCGCGTACTGGTCGAGGTTCTTGGCGTCGATGCGAAACAGCGGTTTCTCATCCTTGAACGGATCGACCCAGAAGCCGCTGTCGGCGACGAAACCGGCCGGTGCCTTGGTCAGGCCGCCTTGATAGGCTGGGATGCTGCCGTCGGCGTTACCGGCCTGGATCGCGCCAAAGGCGGTCAGGCTTTTGCCCAGCTCCGAGGCATCGCCTCCGGCCGCCAGGGTGCAGGTGGCCACGCTCATCAGGGCTATGGATAAGGCAAGTTGTCGTTTCATACACAGGTTCTCCGATTCTTATTGGATTTGTCAGAAGGAGGTCTTGAAGGTGAACGCCAGCCAGCCACGGTCGGTGCCGCCTACGCCGCCGTTGCCGGCGACGGTGCCATTGGCCAGGTTCTTGGAACGCGCCTGGGTGTCGGCGTAACGCAGGCCGAACTCATAGAGCTGGGCGTAGGTGGCCTTCACCCCGACCGAGTACGACAGCGCGCCTTCGTTACCGCCGCCGGCGGTGGGTGCGTTGCCATGCAGGCCGTAGTTGACGGTGAACGGGACATCCAGGTCCCAGGACGGGAAGATCGAGATGTACTGCGGGGTGTAGTTGACGGCCACGGCGTAGTAGTTCTTCGACGAACAGCCATCGGACTCGCTGCCGGAACCGGCGATGCCCGGCGTCCTGCCATTGGTGCAGGCTGCGGTGCCGGCACCTTTGTACAGTTCTTCGTGCTCCGTCACACGTTGCAGGTGGCTGTAGGCAAATTCACCGACCAGCGTGGCGTTTTCCGAAATGAAGTTACGCGGTACGCCGTACACGGCGTTGGCGATGAAGTGCAGGGTATCGCCCCGCGGCCCTTCGTCATCCAGGGCACTGACCCCGGTGGCATTCAGCGCGCCGTTCATGCGGTAGGAAAGCTCCGTACCCACGGCCACGGTATTGAACACCCGGGCAAAACTCAGGCCCGCAAGTTTCACGCCCCGTGGGTAGACCACCCGGTAGGAGCCCAGGGCCGCCTTGACCTGCGGCGCCAGCCACGGCTGGTAATCGTCGAACTGGCGATAGTAGGCGCCGAAGGTCGATTCGACTTCCTCGACGTTGAGCTTGGCCATCACGCCCCAGTTCTTGCCATCGCGCCCGAAGCGCGAATCTTGGCGCTGCAGGGTAGCGCCATTGGGGGCCAGGGGCAGTTGGTCCGGCCCTTCGAACAGCGGGTCGGCGCCGCCGAAGTAGGTGCCGCCATAGGGGATGCGGGTCGGTTCCCACTCATAGAAGTACTGCGCCGCCAAAGACAGGTGGTCGGTGACCTGGGCCTTGGCCGACACCTGGCCAACCGGCAGGAACACTTCCTTGGTTTCGATACCCGGGCTGGTGGAGGCTTTCACCCCATCGCTGGGTGCCTGGGAGTAGGACACGGAGTGCGCGCCGAACAGCAGGCCCTCACCCCAGTAATTGGTGTGGCGACCGATCTTCAGGTTGACCGGCGTATCGCCGATGTTGAAGTTGCGCCAGACGAAGGCATCGAGCAACTCGCCCGAAGGGCCGTTGACGTAGCGCTTCACTTCGTCGCTGTAGCGGTTGTTGTGGTAGCTGGTGGCGTAGCCGGGGACGTTGCTGCTGACCTTGTGATCGTTGTACGCCTGGTCGAACCAGGCCGCAGCGCTGAGTCGCGCGCCCCACTCGTTGAGGTAGGAGAAATCGAACTCACTCAACAGATCGAGGCGATTTGTCACGATATCGCCTTTATCGAACTTTCCGTCCGACTCGTCGTAGTTCGGCGTATTCATGATGCGACGGTCCTGGCTGTCCGTACGCATGCCCAGGTTGTAGCGCACGGTATTGTCCCAGCGCACCCGGTAGTCGGGGTTAGACATATCGAACGAGGCCGCCATCAAACCCTGGGCGCTGCCCACCATCAACAGCGTCAGCGCACCTTGAGTCAGCACCCGCCGACCCTGCTTGGTCTTGTCTTTCATACACACTACCTTTTTGTTTTTATTTTCAGTCGTTGTGCGTTCAAACAGTCATTCCAGCGATCTGCGAAACCCTACAGGATCGTTGCAAGTCCCGCTTGGACGGTCGGCTCACGAGGTCTAGCACGCATCTGTGACCACAGTCCTCCTCAGCTAAAGCGCACCGTAACGGATCACGATTTAAAATTCCATATAAAGATTTCAATTCTACATATAGAATTTTAAACACTCACCGGTCGACAACGGTTCCAGGCGGCGGCAACGCCAGGACTAATACTGCACACATAAGCAATAAACGTTCAAATAATCTTTGACCCTTTTCGCGTTTGGGCTTTGAATAGCCCGGGCAGACTCACTGAAAACGCCGCGTCCCGGGAAAAAAACAGCGACGGGCGTGTAAAACAACAAGAGGAGCCACCATGAACATCGACTTGAGCGCCAAACGCGTCATCATCACCGGCGCGTCGCGGGGCATAGGCCTGGCCATCGCCCGGGCCTTCGCGGCCGAAGGGGCGCGGGTCGCGATCTGCGCCCGCAGTGAAGAGGCGGTTCGCGCCGCCGGCGCGCAATTGGCGGAACAGGCCCAGGCGGTCATTGCCCGGGCCGTCGACGTCACCGACAGTGACGGGGTCAAGGCATTTGTCGCCGAAGTTGCACAGGCCTGGGGCGGCGTCGATGTACTGGTGAACAATGCCGGCCAGGGCCGTGGCGGCAACCTCGACACCCTGACCCCGGAAGCCATTCTTGAACACGCCAATATCCTGCAGATGGGGCACTTCCGCTTCGTCCAGGCGGTGGTGCCGCACATGCGCGAACAGCGCTGGGGGCGCATCATCGAAATCAACGCCCTGGCCGGGGTGATCCCGACCCCCGACGGCATTCCCTCAGTGATCAACCGCGCCTCGTGCGTCGCCCTCTCCCGCTCCCTGGGCATGTCCCTGCCCAAGGACAACATTCTGGTCAACAGCCTGAACATGGGCTGGATCGACACCGGCCAGTGGGACCGCCACTACCGGGAAATGGGCCCGGGTGTCAGCCGCGAAGAGTTCGACGCCATGGTGATGAAAGTGGTGCCCATCGGCCGCTATGGCAAACCGGAAGACGTGGCGGGCATGGCGCTGTTCCTGGCCAGCGAATACGCCAGCTTCATCAGCGCCGCGTCGATCGATATTGCCGGCGGCATGGGTGGGCAGATTGCCTACTTCCCGACCCTCAAACGGGATTTCGCCGCCGCCATCCAGGCGCGCAACGCCGCCCGCGACTAGGGCCCGACGGGGGCCATGGCGCCCCTCCGGCACTCACCGACGGCCGCACCAGCGGCGGCCATTGCGGTGCGCAGCGCGCACCCCTCACTTTGGCGTCCGCGCAATGAAC
This sequence comes from Pseudomonas sp. CF161, assembly GCF_000416215.1. NCBI lineage: Bacteria > Pseudomonadati > Pseudomonadota > Gammaproteobacteria > Pseudomonadales > Pseudomonadaceae > Pseudomonas > Pseudomonas sp. CF161. Next base: position 100,611 of record NZ_ATLP01000052.1, on the reverse strand, counting down.
CTGCTGTTACCTGTCCTCGCATCACTGATCTGGGCCGCCAGCACGGTGGTCAATCGCCTCTCGGTGGGAGTGATCGACCCGGCGGCGATTTCGTTCTATCGCTGGCTGACGGCCCTGCTGGTGCTGTCACCGGTGTTGCTGCCCAGGGTCTGGCGACTGCGGCGCAGCATTCGCCCGCACCTGCCCCGGCTGATGCTGCTGGGCTTGCTCGGCATGTCGCTGTACCAGTCCCTGGCCTATTTCGCCGCGCATACCGTCAGCGCCACCTCCATGGGCCTGATCCTGGCGACCATGCCCCTGCTCACGGTGTTGCTGGCCTTTGTGGTGCTCAAGACACGCCCCACACCGGCGCTGCTGCTGGGCGCCCTGGTGTCGTTTGCCGGCCTGGCCTGGCTGCTGGCCGCCGGCGACCTGGCGTCGCTGTGGCGGCACGGGGTGGGCAGCGGCGAGCTGATGATGCTGTTGGCGTCGCTGTCCTACGCGCTGTATTGCGTACTGGTCAAACGTTGGCAAATCCCCCTGCCAACCTGGGAAAGCCTGTACGTGCAGATTGTCTGCGGCACCTTGCTGCTGGTGCCGCCGTTCCTGCTGGCGCCGTCCATTGCCCTGACCCCGCGCAATATTCCCCTGGTGCTGTTCGCCGGCCTGTTTGCCTCGGCCCTGGCCCCCGGCCTGTGGATGCGCGGCCTGCAAACCCTGGGACCGGAAAAGACCGCGGCCCTGATGAACCTGGTACCGCTGTTCACCGCCGCGCTGGCCATCCTGTTGCTCGATGAGACCCTGCACCTGTACCACGCCGTAGGCGGTGGCCTGATTCTGCTGGGCATCGGCCTGGCCCAGGGCTGGCCCGCCCGGCCCCTGGCCAGGGCGACGGCCTAGGGCACCAGCACGCTGTCGCGCAGCCCTTGCAGACCTGCTGGGTCCAGGCCGCTGAAACGGTGCAGGTAGCGCTCGAGGCCACCGTACTCGGTGTCGATCGCCCCCAGGGCCGCCTGCAAGTATTCAGGCCGGGCATCCAGCACCGCGTCCATGGCGGCTTCGTTCGGGGACTCGCCCAGCAAGTGCGCCAGCGCGTGGCCCAGCGCCTCCTGGTGCGGCGGGTCCAACTGGCTGAAGCGCCGCGCCGAAAGCAGGTAGTCGACCATGATCGATTGCGGCGTCACCCCCAGGGCATGCAGCAGGATCGCCACCGCCACCCCGGTACGGTCCTTGCCCGCCGCGCAATGAACCAGCACCGGAACACGGTCCGCCGCAAACAGCGCGAACAGGGCCGGCAAGTGCGGCGCCAGCAGGCCCGGCAAACGTCGGTATATCGCCTGCATCATGTCGCGCGCCCCCTGCCCCGGCGCCGCGCCCCCCAGCCGTGGGTCGCCAGGACCGTCGCCCGTGAGGTCCAGGTGCAGGTGCAGCACCATCGGCCCTGGCAGGCAACTGGGGTAACGCGCCCGCTCGCCGGCACTGCGCAAATCGCAGACGGTCCGCAGCCCCAGCTGTTGCAGGGCCTGCCAATCCTGCGCGGTCAGGCGATGCAACTGGTCGGCGCGCATAAGCGCATGCCGGCCGATGCGCCGGCCGCAACGGCTGGGCAGGCCCTGCAGGCTGCGAAAGTTATCCGCGCCCTGCAATTGCAGGGGCTCTGGATGGGCCATGGCTATGGCTCCAACAGGTGCTGGTAGGCCGGCGCCAACGGCCGTGCGTGCTGCCCCAGGATCGGCGTCCGCCGTGGCCGGCGACCGTGGGTCAGCAGGCGCAGGGTGTCGAAGTCTTCGGCGGCGGCAAAAAAACGCTCCACCATCGGCAACCCGACCTGGCCCCAGTCGTCCATGTTCGACATCCAGGTCTGCATGCCCCACACCGGCCAACGGCGCAATTGCTCCCAGGCAGCGTCCTGGCCCAGCACCCCTTCGGCGCCCAGGCTGAGCAGCTTCTCGCGGTACACCCGCAACAGCGCCGGGGCTTCGGCGCGCCGCTCCTCCACGGTCAGGGCACCGAGCATGAAATACGCGACATCCCGCCATGGCCGGCCACGCCGGGCCAGCTGCCAATCGAGCCAGATGCGCTGGCCGCTGCTGCGTAAAAAGCTGTTGCCCTGATGGGAGTCACCATGGATCAGGCAACTGGGCGACCGCTGATCCAGCTCGAACGCCGCCAGCTCGTCGAAGGCCTGGCTGAACAGCTCCGGGGCCTCATACATCCATGCCGGCAATAGCTGCAGATACTCCGGCTTGCGCAGGTTGACCTTGATGTAGTTGTACATGCGCAGCAGCCCGTTGCTGTCCACCGGGTTCGCCATCGACACCGGCAACCAGCTCTGGCGCTGCAACAGCTCGCTGCCCCAGGTGGCGCCATGCAGTGTCGCCAGTGACTCCAGGCCCGCCGCCACACCGTCCACCCCCAGGTGATCGGTGCTGTGGCCGAACTGCCCGGGAGCCAGGCCCAGGTCCTCCATCATCACCACGCCCCGGCCGCCGCCATCGGCGTCCCAGTCGCAGAAATAGCTGACCGGCAGCGGCGCCTGGGGCCAGTTGCGGGCCAGCTGATAAAAGCGCGCCTCCAGCTCACAGATATCGCCGCTTTCAAACCCTTCGGACCAGTTCGACTTCAAGCACACATGGGGCGCAATGCCCGCACGCTGGCCCACCTCGTTCAGCTGCAAGCGGGCACGCAGCTTGGTGGTGTGCCCGTTGCGCACTTCGAGCACGTCCAGGACCTGCACCTCGATCCCCGGGTAACGCGGTTGCAGCAACCCCGTGAGCCAGGCCGCGTCGATCTCCTGCAACTGCCGGGGCAGGCGCCCGCTGCGCTGCGGATACGGGCGGCCGACCTGCATCGCCAGCAGGTCGCCGGTCATGGCACCAGAACCCGATCGCTGCCGGCCGGCACCTTGAGCTTGAGCAGTTCGATGGCGTTGCCGCTGCGGATCCGCTCCCGGTCATGGCTCGACAAACCGAGCCCGGCCGTCAGGTCGCCATGGTCATAGGCCCCACCAAAGTTGGTGCCATACAGCAGGCGCTCGGCCCCCACCACTTCGGCAACCCCACGGCGCAGGCCCGGCGCATGCACGTCCAGGTCGAAATAGAAATTCTGCAGGTAGTCCATCAGCGGCCGCTGGTTGCGCGAGTCCGGGGCCATGGCCCGGTTCAGCTCGCTCAGGCGCCCCAACTGGAACACCGCCATGCCGCCGGCGTGGGTGATGTAGGTTTTCAGGGTCGGGAACACATCCAGTGCGCCGCCGCAGATCAGGTACCAGAAAAACAGGGTTTCATCGACGCAGTCGCCCACGATCGAGGTGGTCTCGAACTTGTCGTCGGTGTGTTTCTGCCCCCAGTAAATCGACTGGTTGAAGCCGTGCACCATGATCGGCACATCCAGCTGGGTGAGCTTTTCCCAGACCGGATACAGGCGCTCGTCATGGGCCTCCAGGCCATTGAAGTTGGCCCCGCCGACACACACGCCCCGAGCCCCCAACTGGGTCACCGCGCGGTCGATTTCCCGGGCGGCCTGCTCCGGGTCCGCCAGGTTGGCGTGGCACCAGAAATCGAAGTGGTCGGGATCGGCGCGGCAGAACGCCGACAACTCGTCGTTGCAGATGCGCGCGTACTCATTGGCAAAATCCCCCGCCCAATACATGAAGCAGTGGGACGGCGTGGACATCACCAGCTTGTCGACTCCGCGCTCGGCCATCAGCGTGCGGCGGCTGGCATGGGTCATGCGCGCCAGGAGGTTGGCCTGGGCCTCGGCATCGGTGGCGGCCTTGGCCGGTTGCTTAGTGCCCAGGGAAAAGTGGCCCACTGTCAGGCCCTGGACCTTCATGAACGGGCCCCAGAATTCATGACGGTTAAGCATGCCTTCGGTCAGCAGATGGGCGTGGACATCAATCAGCATGGCGTTCTCCTTTTTATAATCAGCCAGCGGACTGAACGGCCGCCTGGCGGGCCGCTCGGGTCGCGTGAGTGGGCAACTGCGCCCGGGAATAATATAAACACATTTTAAATATCTGTTCATTTAAATCTGTAGCTGCGCCGCCGTCCCGACTGCCGACAAACCTGCGCACGCTAAAACCCGGGCAAAAAAAAGCGGCCCTCACAGGCCGCCAATGCGTGCTCGGCGGTGATCAGCGCTGGGTTTCCTGGGACACGATCGACTCGGGCTTCATGTCGCGCTCGGACAGCGGCGCATCGTGCACCTGATAGCCGCCCTTGAGGCCGTCGTTGAGCAACGACCACATGCCCTTGTTGAAGTCGTAACTGACGTTTTTCACGGTGTACGGCAGGTTCTTGTCATACAGCTGCACCCCGCTCTGGAACAGCGCGCGGTACAGCACTCCGGCCTGGTCCCAGGCGTCGTACAAACCGGCACCGAAGGTGTCTTCGTCCAGGTAATAGGTGCGCTTGCTGTACACGTGGCGCTTGCCGGGTTTGAGCGTGGCCTCCACCACCCACACCCGGTGCAGCTCCCAGCGCTCGCAGGCGGGATTGGCGTGGTGCGCCTGGAACTGCTGCTCCTGGCCACAGCTGAAATAGAACTTGTAGGCGTTATAGGGGATGTACATTTCCTTGCGCCCCACCAGCTTGTAGTCGAAGCGGTCCTGGCTGCCGGAGAACATCTGCAGCTCGTCGAACAGGTTGACCCCGCCCTGGTTCGGCACCGGGGTGTCATAGGCGAATTCCGGCGCCAGCTTGATCCGGCGCATGCCCGGGGTGTAGCTCCAGGCCCGGCGCGGCTGGGCCTGGGGGTCAAGGTAGTCGGCGAGGATGATCAACTGCCCGGCGCTGCGGGCCGGGTAGCTGTCCAGCGCCCAGGCACGGTAGTACAGCTGGGGGTCACGATCCGCCTGCTTGACCTGGTAGTACGGGGACTCTTCCATGGTCGCCGACTCGGCGGTCTTGGTCACCGAACCCTGGGAGTCGACCACCCAACTGTTGGACGACGCGGTGGTGGTGTAGCCCGCGCCCTTGTAGCGCAGTTGCTGGTTCCAGATCACCTCGTTGCCATTTTGGGGCAGCGGGAACGGCAGCCCGCCACGGCACGCCGGGTCCACCGCCAGGTTATCCCGGGTGGCATGGCAGGTGCTGGCATTGCGCACGGTGGCATCGAGCATCTCTTGCGGGTAGGCCGCAGTGCGATGGCTCGGGTAGATGTCCAGGTAGTACTCGGGGAATTTGCTCAGGAGCATTTTCTGGCCGCCGCTCAGCCGGTCGGCGTACTGCTGCATGTTCTTCGAGTCGATGCGCAGCAAGGGTTTCTCATCCTTGAACGGGTCGACCCAGAACCCGCTGTCCGGCTTGAAACCCGGCGGGCTTTGCCGTAGGCCGCCGGTGTAGGGGGGAATGCTGCCATCGGCATTGCCCGCGATGATTGCGCCGAACGGGGTAAGGCTCTTGCCAATCTGCGCCACCTGGTCGGCCGGTGCCGCACCCAGGCTGCAAGTGGCGACGCTCAACAGCGCCAGCGCCCATGCACATTGTCCTTTCATAAACAGGTACTCCGTTTTTGGCTATGTCAGATGGAGGTTTTGAAGGTGAAGGCCAGCCAGCCACGGTCGGTTCCGCCCACGGCGCCGTTGCCGCCGACCCCATCGCCGGGGCCGGTCCTGGACTGGGCCGCGCTGTCGGCATACCGCAGGCCGAACTCGTAACGCTGGGCATAGGTCATCTGCACCCCGGCGGACCAGGTCAGGGCACCTTCGTTACCGCCGCCGGCGGTGGCGGCATTGCCGTACAGGCCATAGTTGACGGTCAGCGGCACGCTCATGTCCCACGACGGCAGCACCGACAGGTACTGCGGCGTGTAATTGACTGCCAGGGCCGCGTAGTCACGGGTCGAACAGCCATCACGCTTGCTCCCCGAGCCCGGCGTGCCGACCTTGGGGTCCACGCAATTGGCGCTGTGCTCGCCCAGGTACAGCTCTTCGTGCTCGGTCACTTTGCGCAGGTGGCTGTAGACGAACTCGCCGACCAGGGTGGCGTTCTTGGCGATGAAGTTGCGCGGCACGCCGTACACCGCGTTGGCCACGAAGTGCAGGCTGTCGCCGCGCGGGCCCTGGTTATCGTCCGGGTCAATGCCCACCGCATTCAACGCCCCCCCTTTGCGGTAGGAGATCTCGCTGCCGACCGACACCGTGTCCAGCACGGTGGAAAAGCTCAGGCCGAGCAACTTGACGTTACGCGGGTAAACCAGGCGGTAGCTGGCGGTGGCGGCCGACACCTGCGGCGCCAGCCAGGGTTGATAGTCGTCGAACTGGCGGTAGTACAGGCCGAGGGTGGATTGGATCGCATCGACGTCGTACTTGGCCATCACCCCCCAGTTGGCGGAGTCGCGGCCAAACCTGGATTGCTCGCGCTTGAAGGAAAACCCCGGCGCCACCGGCAGCCGGTCCGGGCCTTCGAAAAACGGGTCGGCGGCGCCGAAGTAGGTCCCGCCGTAAGGCATGCGGGTGTAGTCCCACTCGTAGAAATACTGCGCCGCCAGGGTCAGGTTATCGGTGGCCTGGGCCTTGGCCGAGATCTGCCCGATGGGCAGGAACACTTCCTTGGTTTCGATACCCGGGCTGGTCACGGCCTTGGCCCCGTCCAGGGGCGCCTGGGAGTAGGAAATCGCATGGGCGCCAAACAGCAAGCCTTCGCCCCAGTAGTTGGTGTGACGACCCGCCTTGATGTTGACCGAGGCATCGCCGAGGCGGAAATTCTTCCACACGAAGGCATCGAGAATTTCCCCCGACGGGCCTTCGGCGTAGCGCTTGACCTGCCCGCTGTAGCGATCGTTGTCGTAGCTGCTCTGGTAGCCCGCGACGTGGCTGCGCACATCGTTATCGTGATAGGCCTGGTCATACCAGCCCGCGGCGCTGACCCGCGCGCCCCAGTCCTTGCGGTATGAAAAGTCGATTTCGCTGAGCACGTCGACGCGGTTGGTGACAATGTCGCCCTTGTCGAACTTGCCATCGGACTCGTCGTAACTGGGGTTGTTCATGATGCGCCGGTCCTGGTGCTCCATGCGCATGCCCAGGTTGTAGCGCAGCGTGTTGTCCCAGCGCAGGCGGTAATCCGGGTCCGGCAGCTCGATGGAAGCCGCCAGCGCGCTACGGCCCTGCCCCAGCGCCAGCTCGGCGACCACCAGCAGTGCCAGGGTGTACCGCGCACGCAGGGCTCCCTGTGTACTCATGTGTTTCATGCAAACCACCTTTTGTTTTTATTGTCAGTCGTGCTGTCTGCGTCGCCGAAGGGCGTCGCGGCTAGCGCCCGATGGGGTAGATGATGGATTTTTCCTGAGTGAACTCTTTCAGCCAGTTCGGCCCGAATTCGCGGCCGATCCCGGAGCGTTTGAAACCGCCGATCGGCGCGTACGGCAGGCCGCCACTGCCGCCGTTGAGGTACACGCTGCCGGCACGGATGCGCCTGGCCAGGGCATAGGCAGTGGCGGCATCGGCCGAGGCCACGGCGCCGTTGAGGCCGAAGCGCGAATCGTTGGCGATGGCCACCGCCTCCTCGTCGCTGTCGAATCCCAGGACCACGCCCACCGGGCCGAAGATTTCTTCCTGGGCCACGGTCATGTCGTTGCGCACGTTATCGAACAGGGTGATCTCGCTGAAAAACCCCTGGCGCAGGTGCGCCGGGCGTCCGCCACCGCAGACCAGGGTGGCCCCGGCATCGCGACCGCTGGCGATGAAGCGCTCGACCTTGGCCCGCTGCGACTCGCGAATCAGCGGGCCCATCATCACGCTGGGGTCCGCCGGGTCGCCGATCTTCCACTGCCCGGCAATCGCCTTGGCGCACTGCACGAACTGCTCGCGCACCGAGTGATGCACCACGAACCGGGTCAGCAGCGCGCAGCCCTGCCCCGCATTCACCGCCAGGCCGGCTACCGCGCCCAGGGCGGTGGCCTGGATGTCGGCATCGGCACGCACGATCAGAGCCGACTTGCCACCCAGCTCCAGATGCACACGCTTCAGGGTCGGCGCGGCCTGGCTCATGATGCTGATGCCCACGGCTTCCGACCCGGTGAACGAGACCATGTCCACCCGCGGGTCGCTGCTCAACTGGCTGCCGACCTCGATGCCGCCGGTGACAATGTTCAACACGCCCCTGGGCAGGCCGATTTCCTCGGCGATCTCGCCGAACAGCAATGCCGAATACGGCGTGAAGGGCGAAGGTTTGAGCACCAGGGTATTACCCGCCAGCAAGGCCGGAAAAACCTTGGCCAGGTTGAGCAGGAACGGGAAGTTGTAGCCGGTGATGCCTGCTACCACCCCGATCGGCTCGCGCTCGACGGTGCCGCTGCCCAGCAGCATCGGCCCGCCCGGGTTGAACGGATTGGGGTTGGCGTGCACCGGGATCTGCTGGCTGTCGCTGTGCAGTGACTGCTCGATGGCGGTCAATACATGGGCCAGGGGCATGTCCACCTGCATGGCGTAGGTCACGCCCTGGGAGCAGCCCACCTCGGCGATGATCAGCGCCGCAAGCTGTTCCCGGCGGGCCACCAGCGCAGCGTGCATGCGCCGCAGGTAAGCGCCGCGTTCAGCCATGCTCAACCAGGGCCAGGGACCGTTGTCGAAGGCATGCCGCGCCGCGACCAGTGCGGCGTCGGCGCTGTGCCGGTCACCGACCGGAGCCCAGCCGATCACCGCTTCGGTGGCCGGGTTGAGCACGGCTTCCAGCGGGCCGTCGACGCTGACCCAGGCCCCGTCGATATACAGATGGTCCAGGTGGGTGAAGGGAACATCACTGTTGCCGGGGTGGCGGGTGTGCTGATTCATGGTGCTGGGGCTCCTGAGGGTATACCGGTGATCAGTTCTGCGGCACGCATGGCGATGGCCATGGCCGGGGCATTGGTGTTGCCGGACACCAGGCACGGCATCACCGAGGTATCGACCACCCGCAGGCCCGCGACGCCGCGCACACGCAGTTCAGGGTCGAGTACCGAGGTGCTGTCGGCGCCCATGCGGCAGGTGCCGGAAACGTGGTAGGCGGTCTGGCCGAAGTGGCGAAACGCAGACAGGATCTGCTCATCGCTCTGCACCGGTGCGCCGGGGGTCAGCTCGGCGACGATGAACGGCTTCAGCGCCGGCTGCGCGGCCAGGCGGCGGAACCAGCGAAACAGGGCAACCGCCGAGGTGCGGTCGATCTCGGCGCTCAAATAGTTGGCGTTGATCTGCGGCGGCACCCTCGGGTCCGCCGACTGGATGCGCACCTCGCCCTGGCTTTGCGGGCGCAGGAAATAACCGCCGATGGTCAGCCCGGGCTGCTTGTCGATCTCCACCTTGTTGCCGTCGCCGTCCATGGAGTACAGGCTGACGCCAATTTGCGCGTCCGGGCGGTCCAGCTCGGGCCGGGTCTTGATAAAACCACCGGCCTCGTGAGCCGCGTGCGTCATCGGACCCTTCCTGCGCAGAAAGTAGCGGGCCAAGGCGCCGAGCAGGCCCAGGCCATGAAAGCAATGGTTGAAGCTGCCCCGGGTGACCCGGTACTGCATGGCCATGTACACGTGCTCGCGCAGGTTGCGACCGACTTCGGGGGCGTCCTGCAACAGCGGGATCCCCAGCCGCTGCAACAGCTCGGCCGGGCCGATACCGGACAGTTGCAACAGCTTGGGCGATTCGATGGCCCCCGCGCACAGCAGCACCTCGCGGCGCACCGTGAACCGCGTCTGGCCGTCGCCGCCGCTGACCCGCACCGCAGAGGCCCGGCGCAGGGTGAACTCGATGCGTTGCACGTCGACGCCGGTCATCACCGTCAGGTTCGGCCGGCGGCGCACCGGGTCGAGGAAGGCCCTGGCGGCGCTGAAGCGCTGGCCCTTCCAGGTGGTCTGGGGCTGGTAGCCAAAGCCGCCGCAACTGACGGCGTCGACGTGGTTGGTGTCTTCGCTGCGTGCCACGCCCAGCGCTCCCGCCGCGCTGATCACGGCGTCGCACAGGGCATCGCCCGAGGGATGCAGCGTGACCTTGAGCGGTCCGCCCACGCCGCGCCACTGGCTGGCCCCCAACTGGTGGTCTTCCAGGGCTACAAATTGCCGGCCCATATCGGCCCAGCCCCAGCCCACGCAGCCTTGCGCTTCCCAGTGGTCGTAGTCGGCCGGTGCGCCGCGCACATAGACCATGCCGTTCACCGAGCTGGAGCCGCCCAGGGTCTTGCCCTTGAGCCACTGTTCGTCACCCATGCCCTCGCCCCGGGCCGCCTGGTAGCTCCAGACATGGGGGTTGCCTGGGCTGAGCAGTTTGCCGATGCCTCGGGGCATGGCGATCAAGGGACTGCTGTGCTCCGGGCCACTCTCGATCAACAGCACCGAGACCTGGGGGTCGGCGGACAGTCTGTTGGCCAGGACACAGCCAGCCGACCCCGCGCCGATGATGATGTAGTCGTAGGTTTTGCTCATGCTGGTTCTTCTTTTTCAGGTTGCGGTAAGCCGGAGGCCGCCTGGATCCATTAGCCCCGGAAGGGCTGCTGTGCATCGACGGGCAACCGGGCGTAAGGCGTGAGGCCGATGCTGATTAAGGGGTGTGAGGCCTGGAGGGTGCACCGCAGATTCTCGCAGCGGCGCGGGATCCAGAGATCGAAATGGCCTATCAGGTGCAGCGCAACCTGTGCGGGAACAGGTATCGGGGTGGCGGGGGTGTGGCTCATTATTATTCTCCAGGGTCTCTGACGGACTGGAGATACGGTAAGACCGAGTGCCTTAAGCCACAACGAACAGAACCGCGAATCTGTTCGGCGAACCGGCCAACAATTAACACTTTTGTGCAAACTGTTCTAAAACTTAGGTTGCTTGCACAGAAAAGCCTATGCCACTGTTTAAACCTCACCGCCAGGCAGCTGCCATGCCGGGCGCCAAGACTCCAATAAGAACGCTCAGCAGAGGTACCGGATGACTCGTTCCGCTTCCGTACAATTAGCCGACAAAAGCCACTCCAGACAGCGCCATGCCCTGCGCTCGCAACGCACCCGCGAACTGTTGCTGGACCACATGTACCGCCTGGCCCTGGAAAAGGACTACGGCGAAATCACCGTTCAGGAACTGCTGGATCGCACGGGGGTGGCCCGCTCCACGTTCTACGCCCACTTTCGCGACAAGGAAGACCTGATCGCCGCCGGCTACGAAGCCATCGGCACACCCGCCACCAAAGTCACCGAAGTCAGTGGCGACCGCCGCGTGGTGCTGGATGTCTCGACCTGGCTGTTCAGTGCCACCGAGCGCCATGCGGCGCTGACCACGTCTTTTTTCAGCGGGCCCGGGCAGAGCGTGATCCTCGCCCACCTGGAAAACATCCTGATCATCCAGGTGCGCGAGCACTACCGGAAACAGGGGCTGTACCAGGTGGCGCAGATGCGGGGCGAAGTGGCGGTGCGCTGTTTTGTCGGAGCGCTGATCGGGCTGTGGCTATGGTGGGTGCGCCATGGTTACCCGAATTCGGCGCGGGAAATGACCGAGACCTTCGACAGCCTGATGAACAACGGCCACTGGCCGGCCAAAGGCTGTACCTGCCGCTGAAGGCCTAGGACGCGCAGGCCATGATCAGGAACTGGCGCAAGGCCTGGGCCGGCTCCGACAGGTGCTGGTCCGGGAGCCAGATCAGCCCCAGTTCCATGGGGGGAATCGCGTCCACCAGCGGCCGGATCTCGATCTTCTTGCCCTCCAGGGACCAGGCCCGGTACAGCATGTCCGACAGAATCGTCACGCCGAAGCCGTGCCCCACCAGGCCACGCAATGCCTCCAGGGACGAGGTGCGAAACGCCACCTTGGGCGCCAGGCCACGGGACTCCCAGTAGCGCAGCGTCGAGGCATCGCCCTCATCCAGCGTGGCGAGGATATAGGCGTGCTCGGCCACGTCTTCAAGATTGATCGAGCTGGCCGCCATTAGCGGGTGCTGGCTGGACAGCCACAGCTGGCGCCGCGAGCGAATCAACACCTGGTGCGCGAACACTTGCAGGTTGGGGGTGTTGGACACAATGGCCAGGCCCAGGTCGAGGTCGCCATTGCTCACCGCGGCCTCGATGCTCTGGCGGTCCATGTCGACCAGATCGATCTCGACCTGCGGGTAGCTGCGCTTGAAGCGTGCCAGCAACGCCGGCAGAAAGTAGCCCAGCACCGTGTATGAAGCGCCAACACGCACCGTGCCGCGCATGGCATGGCTCAGAAACAGCGGCTCGCTGAGGGCGTCCTGCAGGGTGTCGAGGATATGCCGTGCATGCTGGGCGAACTTGTTGCCTTCGGCGGTCAGCGTCACTCCATGGGGCAGGCGCTCGAACAGGCTGACGCCCAGGGTGCCCTCCAGTTGCAGGACCGCGGCGGTGATCGCCGACTGCGACACGTGCACCTTGAGCGCCGCCTGGGAAAACTGCCCGGTATCGGCGGCGGCCACAAAATAGCGCAACTGGCGCATGGAAATATCTTTGCCCTTGGTCATCGGGTGCCCTGCTGCCTGCCCGCGGAATTAAGGAGCCGTCGTCAAACCTGGGCCAGCACTGAAAGACGCCCCATCGAGGGCGCCTTGGCCATCCAGAGGACTTAGCGGCGAATGGTCGCGGTGATTTTGGCGTGGGGCCCCGCAACCTGCGCCGCCCAGGCTTGTGCCGCCTGATCGAGGGTGTAGTCGGCGTAGTCGACCTGGATCTGCTGCTCGCGGGCAATCGTCAGCAATCGCCGCCAGATCTGCTCGCGGTCTGCGGGCGGACGCTGTCCGGTGCCGATGCAGGACAGGTTGCGAAACAGCAGGTCGGCGATGTCCAGGTTGAGCTGGCGCCCGGCGCCGGTGCCGATGGTCATGATCCGTGCGCCCCAGTTGGTGGCCTTCAACGCCGTCAGCATGGGCTGCCCGCACACCAGGTCGAGCACCACATCGAATCCGCCATCGGCGGCATCCTTGAGCGCAGCGACATCATCGCTGCTGCCCAGGGCCACCACGGCATCGGCCATCCCGCGCGACCGCAGGCGCTCCAGGGCCTGGGCAGAACGCGCCGCACCCACCACCTTGCCGGCGCCCATGCCGCGCACCAGTTGCAAGGCGATCTGGCCAAGCGTACCGGTGGCGCCCAGGATCAGGACCTTCTCGCCCTTCTGAATCTGCGCTTTCTCCAGCGGCACGATGGCGCCGGTGGCGGCGATGCCCATGCTGATCGCGGTTTTGTCGTCAACCTCGTCCGGCACGTCCCAGACTTCCGCCTGGGGCACCAGGGTGCGCTCGGCCCAGGCGCCAAAGGGCAACACCGAGCGCTCACCGAAATACACCCGGCGCCCGTCCGGGGCGCGGCCCACGCCTTCGCCGCGAATGACGCAGGGGTATTCCACCCCGAGCCGGTACGCCCCCAGCACATCCCAACCGCCCAGGCCGGCCGTGTCGACGTCGATCAGAACCGCGCCGTCCTGGGGTTGTGGGTCACGAAACTCACCCACCAGCGGCGGCGCATTGCGTTCGGAAATGATTGCTGCACGCATGGCATGCTCCTTGTCTGTTTTGTTTTAAGGTTGCGCATCGAGCAATAGTTGAACATTTTTCTATTATTTGTCCATAAATTTACCAAACACTGATTCAAGGGTCCTGGTGGACGCCCCCAAACAACGCGGAGCAGCGCCTGGCGTCGGGGCCTGAGCAGCAAACCAAACACTGATCAGGACACACCCTTGCAGGCTTCACACACCCAGCGCTGCAGCCCGGACCCGGTATCTGCAAAGCCAATACCACCTGCCTGTTTTTGTGATTTTACGATGGCAAGGACGCTCCCTAGACTCCGGCCCACAACAAGGCGACGCCATGCTCCCGGCGCCGTCGCGAGAATAAAGCCTGGAGGATGAACATGAGTGCGTCCCCGTCCCTGGATGACAAGTACGTCCAGCACAGCGGAAAAGTTTTGCTCACCGGGATCCAGGCGCTGGTCCGCCTGCCCCTGATGCAGCGTCAGCGCGACCTGGCCAACGGCCTGAACACCGCCGGGTTCATTTCCGGCTATCGCGGCTCGCCCCTGGGCGGCTTCGACCAGGCGTTGTGGAAGGCCCGCGACTACCTCAAGGAGCACCACACGGTGTTCCACCCCGGGATGAACGAAGACCTCGCCGCGACCTCGATCTGGGGCACGCAGCAGGTCAACCTGTTCGAGGGCGCAACCTACGACGGCGTGTTCGGCATGTGGTACGGCAAAGGCCCGGGCGTCGACCGCTGCGGCGATGTGTTCCGCCACGCGAATGCCGCCGGCACCTCGCGTTTCGGCGGGGTCCTGGCGATTGCCGGCGATGACCATGGCGCCCGTTCCTCGTCGCTGCCGCACCAGACCGAGCACATTTTCAAGGCGGTGATGATGCCGGTGCTGGCCCCCTCCGGGGTGCAGGAATACCTCGACTACGGCATGCACGGCTGGGCCATGTCGCGCTATTCCGGCTGCTGGGTGGCGCTCAAGGCGGTCGCCGATACCGTGGAAAGCGCGGCCATCGTCGACATCGACATACACCGTGTGCAACCGCTGATCCCGGACATCGCCCTGCCCCAGGGCGGCCTGAATATCCGTTGGCCGGACCCGCCCCTGGCCCAGGAACAAAGGCTGCTGGAGCACAAACTGTATGCGGCCCTGGCCTATGCCCGCGCCAACCGCCTCGATCGCATCGTGCTGGACTCGGCCAAGGCCCGGCTCGGCATCATCACCTCCGGCAAGTCTTACCTGGACGTCTGCCAGGCCTTGAAAATCCTGGGTATCGACGACGCCTTGGCGCAGCAGATCGGGTTGCGCGTGTACAAGGTGGGCATGGTCTGGCCGCTGGAGGCCGAAGGCGTCCGGCAGTTCGCCGAAGGCCTGGAAGAGATAGTGGTGGTCGAAGAAAAACGCCACATGATCGAGTACCAGCTCAAGGAAGAACTCTACAACTGGCGCGAAGACGTTCGCCCGCGCATCGTCGGCAAGTTCGACGACAAGGGTGAATGGAGCCTGCCGCACACCGACTGGCTGCTTCCGGCGGTCAACGACCTGACCCCGGCGATGATTGCCCGGGCCCTGGCCAAGCGCATCTTGCGCCTGCATCAAAGCGGCCCGCTGCAAGTGCGGCTGGCGGTGCTCGATGCGCAACTGGCGAGCAAAGGCCAGTTCAGCAACCTGATGGAGCGCGTGCCCCACTACTGCTCCGGCTGCCCGCACAACACCTCGACCAAGGTCCCCGAGGGCAGCCGTGCGCTGGCCGGAATCGGTTGCCACTACATGGCCGCCTGGATCTACCCGCAAACCCAGACCTTCAGCCAGATGGGCGGCGAAGGCGTGGCCTGGATCGGCCAGGCGCCCTTCACCACCACCCAGCATGTATTCGCCAACCTGGGGGACGGCACCTACTTCCACTCGGGCATCCTGGCGATTCGCGCGGCCATCGCGGCCAAGGTGCAGATCACCTACAAGATCCTCTACAACGACGCCGTGGCCATGACTGGCGGCCAGCCGGTGGACGGCAGCCTCAGCGTGGCGCAGATCAGCCGGCAGTTGGCAGCCGAAGGCGTACAGAGGCTTGTGGTGGTCAGCGACGACGTGGAGAAATACCAGCACATCCATGACCTGGCAGACGGCGTGCCGGTGCTGCGCCGCGACAAGATGGACGAGATACAGCACGAGCTGCGGCAGTTCCCGGGGGTGTCGGCGATCATCTACGACCAGACCTGCGCCGCGGAAAAACGCCGCCGGCGCAAGCGCGGCAAGTTCCCCGACCCGGCGCGCCGGGTGGTGATCAACGAAGCCGTGTGCGAAGGCTGCGGCGATTGCAGCAGCAAATCGAACTGCATGTCGGTGGTGGCGGTGGAAACCGAGTACGGCCGCAAGCGGGAAATCGATCAGTCGTCCTGCAACAAGGACTTCACCTGCCTCAACGGTTTTTGCCCCAGCTTCGTCACGGTCGAGGGCGGCACCTTGCGCAAGCCCAAGGCGCTGGCCACCGCTGCCGACGAAACCTGGGACTTGCCGAGCCCCGCCAGCATGGCCCTGGACCAGCCCTACAGCATTCTGGTGACCGGGGTCGGCGGCACCGGCGTGGTGACCATCGGCGCCCTGCTCGGCATGGCGGCATTTATCGAAGGCAAGGGCACGCTCAACCTGGACATGGCCGGCATGGCGCAAAAAGGTGGCGCGGTGTGGTCCCACATCCGCATCGCCGCCCACCAGGAGCAACTGTTCGCCCCGCGCATCGCCGAAGGTGAAGCCGCCCTGCTGCTGGGCTGCGACCTGGTGGTCAGCGCCAACAGCGAAACCCTCTCCAAGCTGCGCCAGGGCGTGACCCATGCCTTGGTCAACAGTGAAGAAAGCATCACCAGCGCCTTTGTCCGCACCTTTGCCCAACAGGCGCAGAGCGGCGACCTGCAGCAACACCCGGACCCGCAGTTCCATAGCCGCAGCATGTCGGCGCAGATCGCCGAAGCTGTGGGGCCGGACCGCGCGGACTTTATCGACGCCAGCAAGATCGCCACGGCGCTGATGGGCGACTCGATTGCCACCAACACCTTCATGCTCGGCTATGCCTACCAGAAAGGCTGGTTGCCGGTGGGTGAAGCCGCGCTGCTGCAAGCCATCGAGCTCAATGGCACCGCCGTGGCCTTCAACCTTGCGGCCTTTGCCTGGGGCCGGCGCAGCGCCCAGGACCTGCCACGGGTCCTGCGCAAATTGCAGGCCGGCCAGGTGCACGCTGCCGACCGCCTGCTGTCCCAGAGCCTGGAAGAAACCCTGGCACGACGCATCGCGTCCCTCAGCGCCTACCAGAACCCGGCCTATGCCGAGTGTTACCGGCAGCGCGTCGGGCAATTCATGGCGGCGGAAACGGCGTTGCTCGGGCAACCGGGGAAACTCTCGGCCGCCGTGGCCCGCTACTACTTCAAGGTGCTGGCGATCAAGGATGAATACGAGGTGGCCCGGCTGTTCACCAACGGCGAGTTCCTGGAAAAGATTCGCGCCACCTTCGAGGGCGACTACAGCCTGCGCTTCCACCTGGCGCCGCCGCTGCTGAACGACAACGCCGGCGGCCGCGACCCGAAAAAACGCAGCTTCGGACCCTGGATGCTCCAGGGCTTCAAACTGCTGGCCAGGCTCAAGTTCCTGCGCAACACCTGGCTCGACCCGTTTGGCTACACCCATGAGCGCCGGGTGGAGCGGGCCTGGCTGGCCAACTACGAAGCCCTCATGGACGAGGTGCTGCAAGGCCTGAGCCTCGAGAAACTGCAACTGGCCCAGGACCTGTTGGAGCTGCCCGACAGCGTGCGCGGCTACGGCCCGGTCAAGGAACGTTTCCTGGGCCACGCCGAGCAGCGCCAGGCGCACTTGCTCGAACAATGGCGCAACGGCCCGGGCCCGCAGTTTCACCCGGCCACCCCGAGCGTCGACACAATCGCCTTGACCCAGCTCTAGGCGCCCACACCCTGGCGCTGCGGCGCCGGGGCAGCGATTTCCTGCCACCTGGCAGGGCCTGGCGACTCGGCAAGGGCGCCAGGCCTTTTATTCAAGGGGAGTACAGATATGCAAGACGTCGTCATAGTCGCGGCCACCCGCACCGCCATCGGCACCTTCCAGGGCGCCCTGGCCACCACCCCCGCCGTGGAGTTGGGCAGCGTGGTGATCCAGGCCCTGCTGAAGCAGGCCGGCATCGAGGGCAGCCGGGTGGATGAGGTGATTCTCGGCCAGGTGCTGACCGCCGGTTGCGGGCAGAACCCGGCGCGCCAGGCAGCGCTGAACGCCGGCCTGCCCCATGGGGTGTCGGCCATGACCCTGAACAAGCTCTGCGGCTCCGGGTTGAAATCCGTGGCCCTGGCGGCCCAGGCGATTCGCTGCGGCGATGCGCAGGTGGTGATTGCCGGTGGCATGGAAAACATGAGCCTGGCCCCCTACACCCTGGCCAAGGCCCGCACCGGCTTGCGCATGGGCCACGCGCCACTGGCCGACTCGCTGCTGGAGGATGGCCTGCTCGACGCCTTCAACGGCTACCACATGGGCATCACCGCGGAAAATCTGGTGGACGGCCACGGCCTGACCCGGGAACAACAGGATGCCTACGCCCTGCGCTCCCAGCAGTTGGCCTGCGCGGCCCAGGAGGCTGGGCGTTTCACCGCGGAAATCACCCCGGTGTCGATTGCCCGGCGCCAGGGCGAGCCGCTGCTGTTTGCGGCGGATGAACAACCCCGTCCCCAGACCAGCGCCGACAGCCTGGCCAAGCTCAAGCCGGCGTTCAAGAAAGACGGCAGCGTCACCGCCGGCAACGCCTCGGCGATCAACGATGGCGCGGCGGCGGTGCTCTTGATGAGCGCGAGCACGGCCCGGGAATTGGGCGTGCCGGTGCTGGCCACGATCAAGGCTTACGCCAGTAGCGGGGTCGACCCGGCGATCATGGGCATCGGCCCGGTCTCGGCCACCCGCAAATGCCTGGGTAAAGCCGCCTGGAGCCTGGAGGAGCTGGACCTGATCGAGGCCAACGAAGCCTTCGCCGCCCAGTCACTGGCGGTGGGCAAGACCCTGGGCTGGGACAGCGCCAAAGTCAACGTCAACGGCGGCGCCATTGCCCTGGGCCACCCGATTGGCGCCTCGGGTTGCCGGGTGCTGGTGACCCTGCTTCACGAAATGGCCAGGCGCGATGTCAAAAAAGGCCTGGCGACCTTGTGCATCGGCGGCGGCATGGGAGTCGCCCTGGCCGTGCAGCGCCCTTGAGCCGCAGCTGTTGCACCAAGGCTTGAGCCAGGCACAGACCTGGCCGGCCCGCACCTTTCACCCCTGACAACAAGGTCGACCAATGAACCCAGAGCTGGCGAACAACTACCGCGAAATCCTCCAGGGCGTGGGTGAAGACCCGCAGCGCGAAGGCTTGCTGGACACACCGCAACGGGCGGCAAAGGCCATGCAGTACCTCTGCCATGGCTACCGCCAAACCCTGGAGGAAATCGTCAACGGCGCGCTGTTCGAGTCGGACAACGATGAGATGGTGATCGTGCGCGATATCGAGCTTTATTCACTGTGCGAGCACCACCTGCTGCCCTTTATCGGCAAGGCTCATGTTGCCTACATCCCCACCGGCAAGGTCCTGGGCCTGTCGAAGGTGGCGCGGATCGTCGACATGTTCGCCCGGCGCTTGCAGATCCAGGAAACCCTCACCCGGCAGATCGCCGAGGCCGTGGCCCAGGTCACCCGGGCTGCAGGGGTAGCGGTGGTGATCGAAGCCAAGCACATGTGCATGATGATGCGCGGCGTGGAAAAACAGAACTCGGTGATGAGCACCTCGGTGATGCTCGGAGCGTTTCGCGAGTCGTACAACACCCGCCAGGAATTCCTGCAACTGATCCGCGATCGCTAACCCCGAGCGCCCGCCGCGGCTGAGCTTCGCCTGGCGCGGCGGTTGATCTTCAATCCCCCAAGGCCCGGGCCGACGCCGGCCCAGGCTGATCCGGGGTGCTCTGGGCACCCGGGTGTGTCAGACCTCGAAACGAAAGCGCCCAACGGCCAGGTTCAGCTCATCGGACAATTCGCGCAGGGACACCACGGCGCTGGACACCTGGTGGGTGATCGCGTCGCCCTCCCCGGCCATGCGCGCGATGTGCTCGACATTCGCCGCAATCCCGCGCCCGCCGGCGCTTTGTACGCTGACCGCATCGGCGATCCGGTCGACGCCGCGAGTGGAGTCGCCTACCAGCTCCGCCGCCTGCAACAGAGTGGTCTCTAAATCACTGAGCAGCCGGCCACTGTCATCCAGGGCCACAGTGCCGGCGCGCAGGGCTTCCTCGACGACCTCGGACTGCCCCTCCAGCTTGACCGTCAACTCATTGATCGAATTGGCCGAACGCGCCGAACGCTGGGCCAGGTTGCGCACCTCATCGGCCACCACGCTGAAACCGCGCCCGCTCTCGCCGGCCCGGGCCGCCTCGATCGCCGCATTGAGCGCCAGCAGGCTGGTTTGCGCAGAGAGGTCCTTGACCTGGGTAATGCTGGTGGTGATGGCCGTGGTGCTCTCGACAAAATCCCCCACCGAGCCACGGATCGCCGAAAACGCATGGCGCACGCTGTCGATGTTCTCCAGCAGGCGGGCCAGTGCCAGGTGGCCGTCCTGGGCCCCGCGCAGGCTGGCCTCGGCGGAACTGCGCAGGCTTTCGGCGTGGGTCGAGATGGCGCTGATACCATCGCTCATCTGCTCGATGGTCATGGACACCGCCCCCACGGCGCCGGCCTGGGCCGTGGAACTCTCGGCCACCCGCGCCGAAGCCCCCACCAGCTCTTCGGCCGAGGCTCCGACCGAAGCGGCAACGGCGGCCACCTGGCGCATGGCCTGCTGGAAACCGTCGATCAGTTGGTTGAACGCCTGGGCGGTGTGGGCGATTTCATCGCGGCCTATCACCCGTACGCGCCGGGTCAGGTCGCCGTCACGCAAGTGGATGGACGCCTGCTCGATCTCGCGGATCGGGCGGATGATCTGCCCACGCAACAACAGGCTGCCAAGCACCGCCAGAGCACTGGCGGCCAACAACACCACCACCAGCATGCGCGACACCTGGCGCTGCATGGCCCCGGCCTCGGCAAACGCCTCGGAGGTCAGTTGCGCCTGCAACCCCAGCAGGCGGTTGAACTGGCCTTGCAAA
This sequence comes from Pseudomonas sp. CF161, assembly GCF_000416215.1. NCBI lineage: Bacteria > Pseudomonadati > Pseudomonadota > Gammaproteobacteria > Pseudomonadales > Pseudomonadaceae > Pseudomonas > Pseudomonas sp. CF161. Next base: position 80,057 of record NZ_ATLP01000052.1, on the reverse strand, counting down.
CCGTTGTTGTCGGCGCGGACCCGGCCCAGCAGCGAGGCCGCCTGCAACTGATCGCTCAGGGCCATGCGCTTGAACTCGGCCAGCCCCTCGCCCACCACCTCGGCCTGCTCCTGCACCGCCTGGTAGAGGGCTTTTTCGTCGTCCCCCAGGCGCGTTTCCCGGGCCACCTTGTCGAGCCCGGCACGCATTTCGTCGACACTGGCCTGCATATCTTCCAGGTACGACTCCAGCTCCTCGGCGGAGGCCTGGCCATTGGATTCGAGAATGCGCGCGCCGGTGGCATAGGCGCCGACCATTGCCGCCTGGGAGGCCGCGGAAGTTTCCAGCACCTGGCGATACTGCTGGAACCGCAGCTGGTCGATTTCTTCGATCACCGCCTGCTGCTTGGCCAGCCCGCGATAGGCCATCCCCGAGACGAGCAACAGCGCGAGCACAAACAACCCGGGCAGCACCAGAAGCTTGGCGCCGATGGAAAGGCTTTTCAGGAAGGACATGATGGTTACCGTTCTTGTTGTTATAGACATGACTGCGCAGGCGCGAGCGCCCGCATAATTCTTTATACAGTATTCAATTCTATAACCAGAACGTTGATCTGGAAAAATCTACAGCCTGCTGCAACCTCCAACAACCGCGCGCCCCAGCCACAGGGCGCGCCTCACTCTCACTGATGGGAATACAACGGCAACGCCTTGGCGAACCCACGGGCGCGGAAGATGGCGCTGCCCTGCCCCAGGTCGCCGTCGCTGGCCACCAGGTACACCTCGTTGGTGCCGGGCTTGAGCGCCAGGCTGGTGGAGCGCAGGAAGTGCCCGTCGTCACGCCCCGGGATCAGGATCTGGCCGATCGGCAGGCCGTTGGGGTTGAGCACCAGCACCCGCCCCTGGCTGTACTGGGCCACATACAGGTTGCCGTCCTGATCGACCCGCATCGAGTCCGGCGACGGGCCGTTGAAGCGGTACACCACCGCCTCGCCGAACGGGGCAATGGTCTGCGCATCCTTGAGTTCGATGCGGTGCAGCAGCCCGGTGGCGAACTCGGTGACCCACAGGGTCTTGCCGTCGGGCGACAGGGCAATGCCGTTGGCGATGGCCAGCCTGGGCAGGATCGGCACGATCTGCTGGCTGCCTGGCGCCACGTAGTACACGCCGCCGGTGGGTTCGGTGGAGGTGCCCTTGAAGTCGGTGAAGTAGAAACCGCCCTGGCGGTCGAACACCAGGTCATCCACCAGAAAGTGCCGGTCGCCGGCGATGAGCACCTGCGGCGCCGAGCCATCGGCGTTGTAGACCGTGAGGTTGCCGCTGTCCTTGAAGTTGCCCAGGCCGGCCACGAACAGCCGCCCGTCCTTGTGGATCGCCAGCCCGGCCGAGCCCAGGGCGTTCTTCGGCACCACGACGCTGAGCCGGCCCTGAGGGTCGGCCTTGAGCACCTGGCCGCCGAAGACTTCGACAAACAGCAGGTTGCCGGCGCGGTCGAACGACGGCCCTTCGAGCTGCAAGCCCTGGTCCGAGACCTGCAGCCAGCGCTGGGCAGTGACCGTCGGCAGGTCGCGCTCGGCCACCGGCAGCGCCTGCAACCGGGCGCCTCCCGGTGGGTAGGTCAGGCTCGGCAACGGCTCGGCGGCTTGGGCTCCAGGCCCCACGGCGACCAGGGCGAACAGCAGGGAAAACGCAATCAGCTTAGGCATGATGAAACCCCGAGAGTGTGGTTATGCAGGCCATAGGTCAGGCACCCAGCAGCGCGGCCAGGGCCGGCACCGTGAGTACGGCGGTGTAGTAGCCCATGAACTGCACGCCGATGTTGAAGCCCAGGAAACGCGAGAGAAAACCGCCCAGCAGGCCCACGGTGATGATCACCAGCAGGCCGAGCAAACCGCCCTCCCAGATGCCGATCACCAGGATCAGCCCGACAAAGGTCGCGATCACCGCTTCATGGCTGATCTTGCGCGACACGTAGGACGCCGCGCGGTGGGCGTAATTCATGGTGAAGGGGTAGGCAATCAGGATCGCCACCACCACCGCCAGCAGGCCGTAGCCGAGGAATTCCCAGGTGCTGAGCAGCGAGTGCAGGTTGTTGACCTGGCCCGAGGCCGCGTCGACGCTGAAGCGTGGTGGCGCGTTGAACAGCGGCGCTGCCGGTCCCGCGGCCACCGGGCTCAGGGGCAGGCCGAAGGCGATCAGCGGGATCAGCGCCTCGGCGATGTAGGTGGCCTCGGTCACGCCATTGCGCGCGGTAATCACCGTGGTCAGGCGGTGGTAGACATGCCGCACCCGGGAGCCCACCAACTCGCCCATGATCACGGTCATGGCCACTGGGCTGAAGACGAAGGTGGCACTGGAAATCACCGCGGTGATGCCGGTCCACAGGCTTTGCTTGCGGTCCAGGACCTTGAGCGGGTTGGGGAAGAATCCGCCCCAGCTCTTGACGTCCGGCGACAGCGAAAAGGTCCGCACCTGATCGCGGCGCATCTTCGCCCGCTCCGTCGGGGCCAGCATGGAAAACAGCGCGGCGATCAACGGCCCGATGGCGATCCCCAGAAAGTAACTGACGCTGAGCTTGACCCCGTACTGCCCGGTGAAGCTTTGCAGGCCAAGGATCACCATCACGAAGGGGATCAGGGTCAGCACCGCCGCCAGCCGGCCCTTGGAAAACCAGGCAATGGCCACCGCCGCCGCAAGAAAGACCCAGGGCGCCGCGTGTTTGATCATGTCGCCGAACGGCGCCAGCATCACCGCGAACAGCACCGCCATCGGCACCGCGATCAAGGCCGCGATCACCGCGCCGGAAATCATCTTGCGCAGGGCAATGTGCGGCACCCCCAGGTTGCGCAGGAAGTTGGCCTCGCGCATCAATGGCGTGGCCATGGTGTCGCCGGGAATGCCCAGCAGCGCCGTGGGCACCGCGTGGGTCATGTGCTTGGCCACCGCGCCGGCCAGGAAGAAGGTCAACACCCCGGGCGCCGGCACGCCGAGCAGCACCACCAGCAGGGTCAGGGGCGCCAGGGTGGTGGTTTCATCGCTACCGGAAATCAGGCCGATGCCGGCAAAGATCAGCGCACCGAGGATGCCCATGCCCAGGGCCATCAGGAGTGTGTCGAGCAAGGGCGCGATCATGGGCGAACACCCTGTACGGGGCCCACGGTGGCCGGCAAGTCACTGCCCGGTGCCGCTGCGGCCTGGGCCTGCTCGTACTGGGCGAACAATTCGTAAAGGTCCATTTCCCGCAGTTCGGCGATGGTTTCCGGCGGCAGGTCGCTGAGCCGCCCCAGGTCGCCGAACTCGCTTTGCAGCTCGATCAGGACCTGGGTCCGCGTCCGCAGATCCGCCTGGTGTTCCACCACGTGGCGCTTGGGCTTGAACAGGCGGGCACTGATGGCGCCGCCGATCAGGCAACCGACGATCCCCAGCAACATGGCGTAGGCCCGCGCCATCTGCGCCGACTCGACCCAGCCATTGAGCAAATGCTGGGCACCGAAAAATGCGCCGAGGCTGACGCAGGCACCAATGCCGATCGAATAAATCAGGTGACGACCGTCAATCGTGTCGCCCCACACTTCATAGAGTTCGGGTTTCAAAGCACTTCTCCCACCGCCCCTGCGGGCTTTTATTGTTATGCACGTGAAGAGCTACCACTCAATGGGCGATGGCCAGCCGTCCCTTGGCCTGCAACGCCTGCGCCACCCTCGACCCGGTTTCCCGGCCCAGCCGGGCATTGATAAAGGCCCCGGCCGCCATCAGCCGATCCAGGTCGACGCCATGCTCCATCCCCAGGCCGTCCAGCAGGTACACCAGGTCTTCGGTGGCCACATTACCGGTGGCGCCCGGGGAATACGGACAGCCCCCCAAACCCGCGACCGAGCTGTCGAACACCCGGACCCCAGCCTCCAGCGCGCTGTGCACGTTGGCCACGGCCATGCCGTAGGTGTCATGAAAATGCCCGGCCAGGGCCGTCACCGGCACCACCTGGCTGCACGCCTCGATCAAGGCGCGGGTGGCCCTCGGCGTGCCGCTGCCCAGGGTATCCCCCAGGCTGATTTCATAGCAGCCCATGGCGTACAGCGCGGCGCTGACCGTGGCCACCGCTTCGGGCTCGACCCGCCCGCTGAATGGGCACTCCATGACGCACGACACATAGCCCCGGACCTTGATCCCTGCCGCGCACGCGCCTTGCAGCACCGCCTCGAAACGCTCCAGGCTGCGGGCAATCGAGCAGTTGATGTTTTTTTGCGAGAACGCTTCGGACGCTGCGGCAAACACCGCCACCTCGCGGCAACCCGCTGCCAGCGCCGCCTCCAGCCCCTGGACATTGGGCACCAGGGCGGTCCAGGTCACCCCGGGGCGCTCGGGCAGGGCCCGGAACACCTGATCCGACCCGGCCATTTGCGGCACCCAGCGCGGCGAGACAAACGCCCCCGCCTCCAGGGTGCGCAAGCCGGCATCCGCCAAGTGCTGCAGCAGTTGCAGGCGGACCTCGGGGCTGAGGACCTGCGCCTCGTTCTGCAAGCCATCTCGGGCGCCGACTTCCACCAGGCGCACCGCCTGTTGCGCGGCGCGGCTCATCCCTCGGCGCGCTTGTGTGCCAGCAGCGCCGCTGCATTGTCGGCGCGCACGTCACGGGCTTCGACCATCTGTTTCACCAGCCAATCCACCTCAGGCCCGCGCGCCCCGGCAGACAAGGCAATGTTGCGTGCATGCAGGGCCATGTGCCCGCGCTGGATGCCTTCAGTGGACAGGGCGCGCAAGGCCCCGAGGTTTTGCGCCAGGCCCACGGCCACGGCGATTTCCGCCAGCTCCTGGGCACTCTTGACCCCGAGGATGCGCAGCGACAGCTGGGCCAGGGGGTGGGTCTTGGTGGCGCCACCTACCAGGCCTACCGGCATGGGCATTTCCAGGGTGCCCACCAGGTGCCCCTGGCGGTCTTTTTCCCAGGTGGTGAGGGAGCCGTAGTGGCCGTTGCGGCAGGCGTAGGCATGGGCCCCGGCCTCCACCGCGCGCCAGTCGTTGCCGGTGGCGACGATCAGCGGGTCGATGCCGTTCATGATGCCTTTGTTGTGGGTTGCGGCGCGGTACGGGTCGATTACCGCGAAGTTGTAGGCATCGAGGATGCCCTCGATCACCTCTTCGCCCTTGTACGCGGTGGTGGCCAGCAGCTCGGGGGCAATGCGCACCTGGGCCCGGGCCAGGCGCAGGTCGGCCAGGTTGGAGAGGATGCGCAGGCGCACCTTGCCGCCGGTGATTTCCTCCATCAACGGCGCCACGGCCTCGGCCATGGTGTTCACGGTGTTGGCGCCCATGGCGTCGCGCACATCGACGATCAAGTGCGCCACCAGCATCGGCCCCCGTGGGCTCTGGGCAAAGGTATGGACTTCGATATCCCGGCAGCCGCCGCCCAGTTGGTTGAGCAACTGGTCCTTGCGGTTGGCCAGTTCGATGATGTCCGCCTTGCGCCGCATCAGGCTCAGCCGGGCGTTGAACGGGTCCTCGACCTCGACGATCTGCACCTGGGCACGCATCAGCGGCAGCGAGCTGGAGGTCTGGAAGCCCCCGGCTTCGCGGGCCAGCTTGGCCATGAACGAGGCCGCGGCCACCACCGAGGGTTCTTCGACCACCAGGGGCACGATCACATCGCGGCCATTGATCTGGAAGTTGCTGGCCACCGCATAGGGCAGTTCGAATTTTCCGATCACGTTTTCGATCATGCCATCGGCGATTTCCAGCGGCAGTGCGCCGGCATCGCGCAGCAGCGCCACGTCGGCGCCGGGCAGTTGCAGCAGCTCCTGCAAGTGATTCAGGCGTTCGGCCGGGGTCATGCTACGGAACATGGGGAGGCGGGAGTCGAGGCTCATAAAAATCCTGTCGCAGTTATTGTTGTTCAGTGAGCGCCACCCTAATCCGCTGCGTCGCGGCAAAGAAGGTACAGTTTGGACAGACAGTACCCACGCTGTACCCTGCGCATAATTCCCCCCCAGGACTTCCCCCCATGGCGCACCTGACCCTGGCCCAGCAACTGGCGGCGTCGCTTGCCGAGCAGATCGGCAATGGCACCTACCGCGTCGGCGACCGCCTGCCGTCCCTGCGCGAATGCATGCGCCTGTTCGGCCATTCGAAAAACACCGTGATCAATGCCTACGAGGCGCTGGCCTCCCAGGGCCTGGTGGAGGCGCGCCATGGCCAGGGCTTTTTCGTCAAGCAGGGCGCGCCCAATGGCAGCGAACCCGAGGAACCGCCGCCTTACGCCCGGGCCATGGACACCATCTGGCTGATGCGCCAGCAGTTCGTGCGCGAGCCCGGGCAGTCCCCCCTCGGCGAGGGTTTTGCGCCGGTGGAGTGGCTGATGGACATGCGCCTCGACAAGTTCACCCGGCAGATCATGCGCACCGGGGTCAGCACCCTGTTCCGCTACGGCAACCGCCTGGGCAACGCCAGCCTGCGCCAGCACCTGGTGCAGAAGCTGGCGGCCTACTCGATCAGCGCCACCCCGCGCCAGATCGTCACCACCCACGGCGCCAATCACGCCCTGGACCTGATCATCCGGCGCTTTGTCGGCTACGGCGATACGGTGCTGGTGGAAGACCCGGGCTACTACCCGCTGTTCGGCAAGCTGCAATTGCAGGGCGCGCGCATGCTGCCGGTGCCGCGCCTGCCGGACGGGCCGGACCTGGACGTGCTCGAACAGCACCTGCGCGTGCATAAGCCCAAGCTGTTTTTCATCCAGTCGATCGGCCATAACCCCACCGGCTCCGACCTCTCGCCGAGCAAGGCGTTCCGCCTGGTGCAACTGGCCCAGGCGCACAACCTGATCCTGGTGGACGACGACGCCCTGGCCGATTTCAAGCCGGCCTCGGCCATCAGGGTCTCGGCCCTGGATCAGTTGCAGCGCTCGTTATATGTCGGGAGTTTTTCCAAGTCGGTGTCGGCGGCGCTGCGGGTCGGTTTTATCGCCGGCAGCAAGGAGCTGATCGATGAACTGGGCGACCTGAAGATGCTGCTGCACACCAGTTCATCGGAGTTCTGCGAGCGCACGGTGGACGTGATCCTCACCGAAGGCCATTTCCTGCGCCACCTGATCCGCCTCCAGGAGCGCCTGCGCAGCGCCACCGACAGCGGCTTGCAGTTGCTGGAGGAAATCGGCGCCGAGGTGTTCGTGCGCCCCGAGCAGAGCCTGTACCTGTGGGCCCGCTTTGCCCATATCGACGATGCCCGGGAGCTGACCCGGCAACTGCTGCCCAAGGGGTTCATGATCGCCCCCGGGCACATCTTTTCCCCGGAGCAATCGCGGATCAACCCCTGGACCCGGCTCAACGTCGCCTACCTCAATGACCCGCAGCTCAAGGCGGTGTTGCAGCGCTGAGGGGGCATGTTCGATGCCCTCAGGCGCTCAAGGGCTGCTCAGGAGGCCAGGGTCGCGGTCTCGAGCGGCTCTTCCGGGATTTTCACAAAGACCGTGTATTTGCCGCCCTCCATGGCCTCGAAGGCGATCAGCTTATCCACCAGGGCCATGCTCAGGACCTTGCCCGCATTGAGCAGCAACATGCCGTTGTCGGCATTCAGGTTGCGCGCCAGGATCATCCCGGCGGCCAGTTCCCGGGTGCTCAGGTCCTTGACGCTTGGATCGGCCAGGGTCACGTCGCTGAGGAAGGTGGCGCAGACCTTGACGAAGTCTTCCACCAGGTCCGGGTCATACAATTTTCCGGCGTATTTGCGAATGAACAGCAGCGCCTCGTCGCTGTTCATCTGCCGTTCGAGGACCAGCCCGCGCTGCAACTCGATAAAGTCCACCGCCAGCTTCAGCCAGCGCGAGCCCAGGGGAATCGCCGAGCCCTTGAGGTGATCGGGAAAGCCGGTGCCATCCCAGCGCTCCTGGTGATGCAGGATGATCCGCGCCGCGTCCTTCATCGGCTCCAGGGTCATCAACAACGACTCGCTCTGCTTCGGATAGGCCCGGTACAGCTCGCGCTCGGTGTGATAAAGCAAGTCGGCCGGGGCCGTCATCATGCTGTCGGTCCAGCTCAGCTTGCCGATGTTGTAGAGCGCGGCAGCCATGCTCATGTCGCGGCTTGCGGCGTCGTCCAGGCCATGGCTGGCGCAGTAGACGCGAATCAGTTCGATGATCTGCCGGTTGGTCTGCTTGGCCTTGGGCAAGCGCAGGTTGGCCAGCAGTGAAAAGACCTCGGTTCCGGTCACGTAGCTGCGCTTGAGCTCTTCATAGGCCAGGTCGAGCATGTCGGCGGTCTGCTGCAGCTCGGCGGTGCGGGCCGCCACGTGTTTTTCCAGAGTCACGTTGAGGCTGCGCAGCTGTTCGTTCTGCTGCTGGGTCAAGGTTTCCAGGCGCTGGCGTTCGCTTTCCGAATGCTGATAGACCAGGGCCTGGCGCAAAGTCACCAGCATTTCGTCGTCGTTCCAGGGCTTGCTGATATAGCGATGAATCTGCCCTTCATTGATGGCCTTGGCGATCATCGTCATGTCGGCGTACCCGGTGAGCAGGATCCGCAGCGTCGAGGGATAAAGCCGATGGATGTGCGCCAGCAGGGTCGCGCCGTCCATGCCCGGCATGCGCGCATCGCTCATGACCACGTCCACCGGTCGCTGCCCAAGGATTTCCAGGGCCTTGGCGCCGCTGTCGGCCAGCAGGATCTCGTAAGGCTGGCTGCGCAACAGGCGGCGCAGGCTGTTGAGGATCGGTTCTTCGTCATCGACCAACAGAATCGTCGGCCGGTGCTGAGTCACGCCGTTTTCATACTCGTCCATGCATCCCCCTTCCGTTTGACGTCTATCAGACTCACCGTGGGCATCAGACTAGATGAATTGCGCTCGCGGCGTACGAATTGAATGCCAGGATTCGCGCTTGGATCCGCACAGGACTATGCTCAGGCTCCGGAAGGATCGCCCGCGCCAAACACGAAAGGAAGCCCGATGAGCCAAAACCCAAGGTCGCCGCATTGGGCTGGAACCTGGCAATGACCGGGCTGACGAATCGCCGCAACCGGCGAATCCTGATCGTCGACGACACCGCCGCGATCCATCAGGATTTTCGCAAGATCCTGGCCCCCGGCATCTCCGCTGAAGACCCCCTGGGCAGCGCCGAAGCCGCGCTGTTCGGCTCTCCCATCAGCGTTGCGGCAGAAGATTTTGCCCTCGACTCGGCCTTCCAGGGCCAAGAAGCGCTGGAAAAAGTGCAGGCGGCGCTGGACTGTGACCAGCCTTACGCCATGGCCTTTATCGACATGCGCATGCCGCCCGGCTGGGACGGCCTGGAAACCATCTCGCGGCTGTGGCAGGCCGACCCCAAGCTGCAAATTGCCCTGTGCACGGCCTATTCCGACTATTCCTGGGAAGACATCGCCGAGCGCCTGGAACTGGGCGACCGCCTGTTGATCCTGAAAAAACCCTTCGATGCCATCGAGATCCGGCAGATGGCCAGCACCCTGACCGTCAAATGGCAGATGACCGAAGCCGCGGCGCTGAAACTGGACCAGCTGCAACAGGCCGTCGAGGAACGCACCCGCGAGCTGGCCGACGCCAACATCATCGTCCAGAACAGCCCCACGATTCTCTATCGGCTGCGGGGCGAGCCGTCATTCACGCTGATGTACATCTCCCACAACATCACCAAGTTCGGCCATGTGGCGGCGCAGTTGGTGGCGTCCCCCGACTGGGCCCAGTCGCTGATCCACGCCGACGACCGGGCCAAGGTCGAGCTGGCCATGCTGCGCGCCCTGGACCGGGACGTCTGCGGCGCCTCCATCGAATTTCGCATGCTCACCGGCGACGGCGGCTTTCGCTGGGTGGAAAACCGCTACATCCCGGTGCGCAACAACCTGGGCCAGTTGGTCGAGGTGGAAGGCATCATCCTCGACATCACCGAACGCCGTCTGGCCGAAGAAAAAATCGCTTTGCTGGCCCACACCGACGGTCTGACCGGGCTGGCCAACCGCCCGACCCTGGTCGAACGCCTGCACCAGGCGTTTGCCGCGGCCCGACGCGGCGCGCCGCCCTTCGCGATGTTTTACCTGGACCTGGACCATTTCAAGCGCATCAACGACACCCTGGGTCATCCCGCTGGCGACCTGTTGTTGCAGGAGGTGGCCCGGCGCCTGAAGTCCTGCACCCGGGAAAACGACGTGGTGGCTCGCCTGGGCGGCGATGAGTTCGCGATCCTGCAACTGGAGGTCGAGGAAGCCACCCAATGCGCGAGCCTGGCGGCGAAGATCCTCGACACCCTGGTGCTCCCCTATTTCCTGGACGGCAACGAGGCGCGTGTCTCGGCCAGCATCGGCATCAGTCTCTACAGCCCCCATACCCTCAGCGCCGACGGGCTCATGGCGCAGTCGGACATGGCGCTGTATCGCTCCAAGGACAAGGGCCGCAACCAGTTTCACTTCCACAGCGAGGACATCAACCAGGAAGTCACCCAACGCGTGGCCCTGGCCAACCAGTTGAAACTGGCCCTGGAGCGCGACGAACTGCATCTGCAGTACCTGCCCGAAGTCGATCTCGGCACCGGCAAAATCCTCAGCATGGCGACCCAGGTGCGCTGGCTCCACCCCCAGCGCGGCTGGCTCGAAGCCGAGGCGTTCATGGCGGTTGCGGAAAAGACCGGGATCATCATCCCCCTGGGCCACTGGATACTGGACCAGGCCTGTCGGCAGATGCGTGCATGGCGCGACCAGGACCTGGCGCCGCCGCTGATTGCGATCCACCTGTCCCTGGTCCAGCTCAAGACCGGTTCGGAACTGATTTACCAGGTACTGCGGACCACCGCGCGCTGGAACCTGTGCCCCTGGGACCTGCGATTCGACGTCACCGAGGGCACGCTGGCCCAGACCAAGTGGACCCACAACGACATACTGCCCCGGCTGTGCGAACTGGGCGTGAAGATCGCCATCGACGACTTCGGCACCGAGTATTCCTCGTTCGACTACCTGAAAACCTACCGGGTCAGCCACCTCAAGCTCGCCCAACGCCTGCTCGACAGTGCCAGCAGCGACCCGGACAACGCCCTGACCCTGCGCGCGATCCTCAATTTTGCCAGCGAGGCCGGGATCGGCGTCACCGCCGAAGGCGTGGAAACCCAGGAGCAGCGCATCACCCTGCTGTCCAGCGGTATGCCACTGGGGCACTCCCCGGCACTGGCGGTGGACAGCGAACAAGCCGGTGAACTGCTCAAGGCCACATCCGCCGTCGAGGCTGCGGACCCCACGGCGGAGACGCTCAAATGAACCCTGCTTACGCAACCGCCAACCGGCGGATCCTGATCATCGACGACACGCCGGCCATCCACCTGGACTTTCGCAAGATCCTCTGCCCCGAGGATGAAGGCCCGCTGAGCAGCACCGAAGCGCTGCTGTTCGGTGCCACGCGCATTCCCCAATCACACTTCCAGCTCGATTCCGCCTATCAGGGCGAAGAAGGCGTGGAACGGGTCAAGCAGGCCCTGGCCGAAGGCCGGCCCTACGCCCTGGCCTTTATCGATATGCGCATGCCGCCCGGCTGGGACGGCCTGCAAACGATCGAGCAACTATGGAAAACCGACCCTCACCTGCAGATCGCCTTGTGCACCGCGTTCTCCGACTACTCCTGGGAGGCCATGGCCGAGCGCATTGAATTCGGCGATCAATTGCTGATCCTGAAAAAGCCATTCGACAGCCTGGAAATCCGCCAGATGGCCAGCGCCCTCACCTGGAAATGGCAATTGACACACGATGCCGCGGTCAAGATGCGCGACCTGGAGCAAACCATCGAGCAACGGGTCCAGGAACTGCTGAGCGTGTCCCGCCTGCTGCACTACGACCTGCTCACCGATCTGCCCAACAGCACCTTGCTGGGTGATCGCCTGACCCAGTACTTGTCCCAGTCCCGGCGCCACGAGCGGCAGATTGCCGTGATGTTTATCGGCCTGGACCGCTTCAAGCGGATCAACAATGCCCTCGGTCATCCCGCCGGGGATGAAATGCTCAAGCTCGTCGCCCAGAGCCTGGCGCAGGCGCTGCGCGAGTCCGACTCGGTGTTCCGTTACGGTTCGGACGAGTTCGTGGTGATCCTGAGCGACATCGTCCATCCGCAGCAGACCCGGGGGGTCGCGGAAAAACTGCTGGCCGCGGTCAACACCCCGCACTGGGTGGCCGGTCACGACCTGGCGGTAACCGCCAGCCTGGGCATCAGCATTTACCCCGATGATGGCTGCGATGCCGTAACCCTGATCAAAAAAGCCGAAACCGCCATGCGCAACGTCAAGGACTGCGGCCCCAATGGCTTCAGTTTTTTCATCGAAGACATGAACCTCCACGCCCGGCACCGGCAAACCCTGGAAAGCGGGCTGCGCCTGGCCTTGCAACGCCAGGAACTGGTCCTGCACTACCAGCCCAAACTGGACCTGGCCAGCGGCGCCGTGGTCGGCGCCGAAGCCCTGGTGCGCTGGGCCCGGCCCGGCCATGGCCTGGTCAGCCCCGCGGTGTTCATTCCGGTGGCCGAAGACTGCGGGCTGATCGTCGCCCTCAGCCAATGGGTGCTGCGCAGCGCCTGCCTCCAGTCGCGGGCCTGGCAGGCCCGGGGCCTGCCGCCCATCTGCATGTCGGTGAATGTCTCAGCCATTGATTTTCGCCAGGCCGACTTCGTCGAACGCCTGACCCGGACACTGGCCGAGACCGGGCTCGACCCGTCGCAGCTGGAGCTGGAGATCACCGAAAGCGTGCTGATGCAGAACGTCGCCACCACCATCACCACCCTGCATGCGATCAAGCGGCTCGGGGTGCGGCTGGCGGTGGATGACTTCGGGACCGGCTATTCGAGCCTGAGCTATTTGCAGAAATTTCCGGTCGACGTGCTGAAAATCGACCAATCCTTCGTGCGCGACCTGAGTATCGACAGCAACGACGCCAAGTTGGTCAGCAGCATCATCGACCTGGGTAAAAGCCTCAACCTGCGCATCATCGCCGAAGGTATCGAGACCGCCGAGCAACTGGACTTTCTCAGGCGCTACCGGTGCGAGGAAGGCCAGGGCTTCTACTTCAGCAAGGCCGTGGAGCCCGAGGCGTTCGTGCTGTTCCTGAACGCCTCGCGCCAGCCCCAACCAAGCCGTTCATGACCCTTCGCCAGGTAAGGATACCGAGCATGCCGTCACTCCCATCACTGCTCTGCGCCAGCATGCTGCTCGCGGCCGGCGCCGAGGCCGCGCCGCTGGAGGGCCCCCTCAAGTCCTTGCCGCCGGTGCCGGCCCTGGATGGCCAGCGCGTCGAACTGGGACGCCAGCTGTTCAACGACCCACGCCTTTCAGTCAACAACAGCCTGTCCTGCGCCAGTTGCCATCGCCTGGAGCATGGCGGCGCCGATGACAAGCCCCTATCGCTGGGGTTTGACGGCAAACCCGTGGCGGTCAATACACCGAGCGTGTTCAACGCCAGCTTGAACTTCCGCCAGTTCTGGGACGGCCGCGCCGAAACCTTGGAAGAACAAGTGCACGTCGTGGTCCAGAGCCCCACCGAGATGGGCAATGACTGGGCCACCGTGGTCCAGCGCATCGGCGCCGACCCGGCCTATGGCCGCGCATTCGCCGAGGCCTACCCGGACGCCGTGACCCAGGCCAATATCCGCAGCGCCCTGGCCGACTATGAACGGACCCTGCTCAGCAGCAACTCGCGTTTCGACCAGTACCTGGCGGGTAACACCGCGATCCTGACCCTGGAGGAAAAGTACGGCTACCAGCGTTTCCAGGACTACGGCTGCATCGCCTGCCACCAGGGGGTGAACATCGGCGGCAACATGTTCCAGAAATTCGGCGTGCTCGGCGATTACTTCAAGGCCCGGGGCAACCCGACCGTGGCGGACCTGGGGCGGTTCAACATCACCGGCGATGAAGACGACCGCAACGTGTTCAAGGTGCCGAGCCTGCGCAACGTCGCGGTCACCGCGCCCTACTTCCATGACGGGTCGGAACCGACCCTCGAGGGCGCCGTGGCGATCATGTTCAAGTACCAGCTGGGGCGTATTCCCTCCGCGGAAGACACCGCCCTGATCGTCCTGTTTCTCAAGACCCTGACCGGCGAATGGGAAGGCAAGCCTCTATGAAAGTATCCCGTCGCACCAGCCTCTTCCTGCTGGCCGGGGTCGCCGCCGTGCTGGCGTCGATCCTGCTGTTTCTGTACGTCAATTCGCGCTCGGACCAGACCGCCTCCTACACCCAGTCCCGGGACCTGATCCGCCAGATCATGCAGCAGAACGCCCAATGGGAAAACGAGATCCTCAAGGCCCGGGTCGCCATCAGCCACAACTACGACCCGCTGGTCTCACCCTTGAGTGAAATGACCCGGCTCTGGCAAAGCTTCGACTCCATGGCCTCCCAGGACCGGCGCAACGCCTCGCCAGCCTGGCGCACCACCCAGGATGCGTACCTTGACGCGATGAAGGAGAAGACCCGGCTGGTGGAGCAGTTCAAGTCGCACAATGCCGTGCTGCGCAACTCCCTGGCCTTCCTGCCGACCGCCGAGGATGACATCCAGGCCCAGTTGGCGCGGCTCACCGACACCGACAAACAGCAGTTGCAGAATATCGCCACCGACACCTACGACCTGTTGCTCAGCAGCCTGGAGTTCGCCCAGGTCACCTCCGCCGAGCATGCCGCCGACATCCTGGTGGGGCTGAACAAACTGCAAGTGAACAAGGAGCGGCTGCCCCAGGAGTTTCATGACCCGATCGATGTGCTCAGCAACCATATTTCGCTGATCCTGCGCGAGCAGCCCCTGGTCAACGGCCTGCTTGAACAGATCGAATTGGTGCCGGTCGCCGAGCGCCTGGACGACATCACCAACCTGCTCAACCATGACCAGCAGGAGGCCGAAATCATTGACCAGCGCTACCACTTCTACCTGCTGCTGTTTTCCGCGCTGCTGGTATTGCTCCTGATCTGGCTGGCGGTCCGCCTGATCCGCAGTTTTGCCCAGATCAACCAGATGAACCGGGCGCTGGTGGCGGCCAACGACGAACTCGAACAACGGGTCGAGGAGCGCACGCGCGAGCTCAAGGATACCCAGAGCGAACTGCTGGACAGCGCACGCCAGGCCGGCATGGCGGAGATCGCCACCAACGTCCTGCACAATGTCGGCAACGTGCTCAACAGTGTGAACATCTCCGCCGACCTGGTGACCCGCAAACTGCGCAACAGCAAGACCCAGGGCCTGGGCAAGGCGATGCAACTGATCAACCAGCACCCCCAGGACCTGGGGTACTTTCTCAGCGAGGACGAGAAAGGCAAATTGCTCCCCGGCTACCTGAACCAGTTGGTGGAGGCCATTGACCTTGAGCAGCAAGGCATGGCCGAGGAACTGACCCAGTTGAGCAAGAGCGTCGATCACATCAAGGACATCGTCTCCACCCAGCAATCCTACGCCGGGGCCAGCAGCGTGCTGGAGCCGCTGTCGATCGGCGAACTGCTGGAAGATGCGCTGCGCATGAACTCCGGCGCCCTCACCCGGCACCATGTGACGGTGCTCAAGGAGTACGCCGATATCCCGCGCATCATGGGCGACAAGCACCGGCTGCTGCTGATCCTGATCAACCTGATCAGCAACGCCAAGTACGCCATGTCCGACGTCTCCAACCACGAGCGCAACATGACCCTGGCCACCTGCATCGTCGACGGCGAGACCCTGCAGATCAGCGTCCGCGACGAAGGCGAAGGCATCACCCCGGAAAACATGGCGCGCATTTTTGTCCACGGTTTCACCACGCGCAAGGAAGGCCATGGCTTTGGCCTGCACAGCTGCGCGCTGGCCGCCATCGAGATGAGCGGCCGCTTGAATGCCTACAGCGACGGACCTGGCACCGGTGCGCTGTTCGTCCTGCAAATCCCCCTGAAAATCGCCGAAGGTGAGTCATGAGCAACCCCATCAACCGGCGCATCCTGCTGATCGACGATACCCCGGCGATCCACGTCGACTTCCGCAAGATCCTCACGCCCCAGACCGGTGACAGTGCCGAACTGGACGCCATGGAAAGCGCCCTGTTCGGCAGTGCGCCGAAGACCGCCGCCACCCTGTTCGAACTGGACTCGGCCTACGGCGGCCAGGAAGGCCTGGCCAAGCTGCTGGAGGCTGCGAGCCTCGGGCGGCCCTACGCCCTGGCCTTTGTCGACATGCGCATGCCCGATGGCTGGGACGGCGCACAGACCATCGAGCAACTGTGGAAACACGACCCGCTGCTGCAAGTGGTGGTGTGCACCGCCTACTCCGATTACTCCTGGGACGAGTTGCTCGATCGCCTGGACGGTCATGACCGCCTGCTGATCCTGAAAAAGCCGTTCGACAATATCGAAGTCCAGCAAATGGCCAACACCCTCACCACCAAGTGGGACATGACCACCCGGGCCAATCTGCAGATGAGCCAGCTGGAAGAGCGGGTGGAGCAACGCACCCTGGCCTTCAAGCAGACCAGCGCCGAACTGCAACGGGAGATCGACGAGCGCAAGTTGCTGGAAACCCAGCTGGTGCAGTCCGAAAAACTCGCGTCCCTGGGTCAACTGGCAGCCGGGGTGGCCCATGAAATCAACAACCCCATCGGCTTCATTTCTTCCAACCTGGGCACCCTGGACAACTACTTCAGGCGCTTGCAGGAGATGCTCGATGCCTATCGCCACGGGGAGCAGGCCATTGCCCAGGAGGCGGCGCTGCAATCCCTGGTGCAACTGCGCACGGCGATCGAGCTGGACTTCCTCCTGGAGGACATTCCATTGCTGATCAAGGAATCCAAGGAAGGCATTGGCCGGGTCAGCCAGATCGTCAAGGACCTCAAGGACTTCTCCCGGGTGGACTCCAGCCAGGAATGGCAATGGGCGGACCTGCAACAGGGCCTGGACTCGACCTTGAACATCGTCGCCACCGAGATCAAGTACAAGGCCGACGTGGTCAAGTGCTACACACCGCTGCCGGAGGTCGAGTGCCTGCCGTCGCAGATCAACCAGGTGCTGATGAACCTGATCGTCAACGCCGCCCAGGCCATGGGCCCGGAACGGGGCACCATCACCCTGAGCAACGGTGTGGAAGGCGAACGGGTCTGGATCGAAGTCAGCGACACCGGCTCGGGGATAGCGCCGGACAGCTTGCAGAAAATCTTCGACCCCTTCTACACCACCAAACCGGTGGGCCAGGGCACGGGCCTGGGTTTGTCCCTGTCCTACGGCATCATCAAGAAGCACCGTGGCGAGATCAGCGTGCGCAGCGAACTGGGGATCGGCACCACCTTTCGCGTCGAGCTGCCGATCAGGCAGGCGCAGCAGTATCAGTAGCCTCGAGTACCCGTTGTCGGGCACTGAGGCTGCGCCTGGAGAATGCCCCGGGCTTTGTCGCCTGTGCGCCGTTTTTGCATTTATGTGCGACAGATCCCACTTATGGCACTCCCGTTCCACTGCCAGGTGGTGTTAGGTTGTGGGCCTTTCTGACGTTCAGTTCAGATACTTCCCCACTCTGCAAAGGAATGCCTCACACCATGGATTTTTCCCTGAAGCACCTGGCCGCTGCGACCCTGATGGCGGCGGGTCTGTCGTTGTTCACCGGCTCGGCCCAGGCCAACCTCACCCCGCAACAGAACGCAGCCATTCTGAAACACTTCAACGAGGCTTCGGCCACGGATTTCAGGCAGTTCCTCGGCACCCTGGCCAAGAGCGAGCTGGGCAAGAGCGACAACCTGGACTCGACCATCGGCGCCTTCCTCGATAACAAGCCGCTGTCCGCCGAGCAGCAGAACGAGATACATCGCCTGCTGGGCCTGTACACCCGCATCAAGTACGGCAAGGCCGCCACCGAGACCCTGCGCGAGCTGGTGGCGATCCCCACCTTCAGCGTCGACGGCGTGCCGGCCCATGAGAACCCCGAGTTCATCAAGATCGCCGACAAGATCAAAAGCCTGGCCCAGGCCTTCAACCTCGCCTACCGCAACGTCGACGGCCGGGTCTATGAGATCACCCTGGAGGGCACCGGCGATGAAGTGGTCGGTATCCACGCCCACGCCGACGTCGTGCCGGTCACCCCGGAAAACTGGGTGTTGCAGGACGGCACCCGCCTCGACCCGTTCAAGGTCACCCTGGTGGGCGACCGCCTGTATGGCCGCGGCACCGAGGATGACAAGAACGGCATCGTCGTCACCCTGTACGCGATGAAGGTGATCAAGGAAGAGAAGCTGCCCCTGGCGCGCAACTTCAAGCTGCTGGTGGACACCACCGAGGAAACCACCGGCGACGCCATCCCCTATTACTTCGAACGCAACCCCACGCCCAACTACAACCTGGCGCTGGACGGCGGCTACCCGGTGGTGATCGCCGAGAAAGGCTACGGCACGGTGATGGCCAACTTCCCGCAGCGCAAAGCCCAAGGCAAAGGCGCGGAAATCACCACGCTGACCGGCGGCCTGGCCACCAACCAGATCCCTTCGACCTCGGTCGCCACCCTGGTCACCGACAAGCCGGCCGAACTCGCGGCCAGCCTGCAAAAGGCCGGCAACGAGTACGCCCAGCGCCAGGCCGGCAACGGCGGCAAGTTCGAGGTCAGCGCCAAGGTCGACGGCAAGAACGTCAAGCTCACGGTCACTGGCGTGTCCGCCCACTCCTCCGAACCCGAGTCCGGGGTCAACCCGGTGGCGCGGATGCTCGACTTCCTCGACAGCCTCGACGGCAAGGTCGCGCTCAAGCACAACGCGATCACCGATGCCGCGCGCTACGCCGCCGATAACTGGGGCCTGGATTACCTGGGTGGCAAGCTCGGGGTCGGTTTCTCCGACGATTTCATGGGCCCGTTGACCACCTCCCTGACCTACGTCGGGGTCAAGGACAACGCCTTCCAGCTGGCGGTCAACCTGCGGGTGCCAAAAGGCAAGTCGCCGCAGGTGCTGAAAAGCGAAATCGCCGACAAACTCGACGCCTGGAGCAAGAAGGCCAAGGTCGCGGTGGCCTTCGACTACTCGATCGCCGAGCCGATGTACCGCAACCCCGAGGGTGAATGGGTCAAGGCGCTGTTGGCCGTGGCCACCGAGAACCTGGGCATGGAACACAAGTTCGGCACGTCCGCCGGCGCCACCTCGGTGCATGAACTGCCCAACGGCGTGCAATTCGGCCTGGCGCGGCCGGAGGTCAAGTACACCGGTCACAACGACAACGAGTTCAAGACGGTTGAACAGTTCCTGCTGGACCTGCAGATCGTGACCGAAATGATGGGCCGTATCGGCCAGTTGCCAAAACTCTGATACACCTGCCGGACCCGCCGTCCTGGCGGGTCCTTGGCAATACGTGCGCGTCAATCCTTGAGCTTGAAGCCAATCCAACGGCATCCCAAAACCGGTGCCAGTATCCCCAAGACCACCCACCACGGCTCGTACCTGCGCTCAAACGTCTCGATCACCACCAGGTACAAGCCCAGCCCGAACACCAGCGGAATCACAATAATCAGCAGTAGCACCCGCAGGGTGTTCATCGGGCCAAACAGGTCGTTGCGACGGTTTATGCACAGGTACCAGAAGTACCCCCAGCACACCACGCCGACCATGTAGCCCCCCAGGACCAGCAGGTCCCCAGCCATCCCAAAGCCATGCATCCCGCACTCTCAACTGGCAAAAAATGCGCCCATCATGTCAGTTGGCCAGAGCCCCTGGGGGCCCAAGCCTATTGCCGGATATTTCCCCCGAGGCGCAAACAGTCTCCTCCTGGGCCTCAAGCCCTCCAGAGAACAACATCGGCTTAGCATTTTTTTGACGCTTTTTTCTTATTCGCATCTCTACATTCTGCGCCTCGCCACACATGCAAATGATTCTTATTGAATCAACATGACTCAGTGTTTCCTCTCTGTTCGGCCAAAAAAAAATCGACCACAGGAGCTCCATCAACATGATCCCCCGTATTCCTTGCGTGCTAAAAAAAGCGTTGTTGTTCACCGCCCTGGTCAGCGTCGGCCAGGTTTATGCGGCGACCGATACGGATGGCATTGTGGTCTACAACGCCCAGCACCAAAGCCTGACCCAAGCGTGGGTGAACGGCTTTACCAAGGAAACCGGGATCAAGGTCACGGTGCGCAATGGCGACGACACTGAGATGGGGAACCAGATCATCCAGGAGGGCGCTTCCTCCCCGGCTGACGTGTTCCTGACTGAAAACTCTCCGGCCATGGTGCTGGTGGATAACGCCGGGCTGTTTGCTCCCGTAGCACCGACCACCCTGGACCAGGTCGATGCGGCCTATCGCCCGGCCCACGGCAAGTGGCTGGGAATCGCGGCTCGCTCCACAGTGTTCGTCTACAACCCGAGCCTGCTCAAAGAAGACCAATTACCAACTTCCTTGCTGGATTTGGCCTCGCCAAGCTGGAAAGGCCGCTGGGCCGTGTCCCCCGCTGGGGCGGACTTCCAGGCCATAGTCGCCGCCGTACTCGAACTCAAGGGCGAAGCCGCCACCCTCGAATGGCTCAAGGCGATGAAAGCCAATGCCAGCCTCTACCGTGGCAATAGTGCCGTGCTCAAGGCCGTCAACGCCGGCCAGGTCGACAGTGGGGTGATTTATCACTATTACAGCTTCGTCGATCAGGCCAAGACCGGCGAAAACAGCCATAACACCCGCCTGCACTACTTCAAGCACCAGGACCCCGGGGCCTTTATCAGCATTTCCGGGGCCGGCGTGCTGGCGTCCAGTACGCATAAAGAGCAGGCCCAGGCCTTCCTGAAATGGATCACCAGCAAGGACGGCCAGGCGATTCTGAAAAATGGCAATTCGTTCGAATACGCCGTGGGCCAAGACGTGCAGTCGAACCCCAAACTGCTGCCACTGGCACAACTCGATGCGCCCAGGGTCGACGCCGCCAAGCTGGACAGCAAAAAAGCGGTGGCACTCATGACCCTGGCCGGACTTCTCTAATTGCAGCCTGAACACCTGTCGGCAGCTATCGCCCAAGCGCTACCCGTCCGCTCCCGCAGACACTCCCGTGGACGCTTCAAAGGTCGTGGGGGCGCGTGGGTGATCGGTTTATCGGTGCTGGTTTCACTGCTGGCGCTGTTGCCGATTGCCTTTGTCATCGGCGTGTCCTGGGACATCGGCTGGGGACAAATCGTGGCGCTGGTATGGCGGCCACGGGTTGCCGAACTGCTGCTCAACACCCTGCTGCTGGTGCTGATCACCCTGCCCTTGTGCGTGACCCTGGGCATTGCCCTGGCCTGGCTTACCGAACGCAGCGACCTGCCGGGCAGGCGCCTGTGGTCGCTGCTGGCCGTTGCGCCGCTGGCGGTGCCAGCCTTCGTCCACAGCTATGCCTGGGTCAGCCTGGTGCCATCGATACATGGCTTGCCAGCCGGCGTGCTGGTGTCGGTGATCGCTTACTTCCCCTTTCTCTACTTGCCGCTGGCCGCCACCTTGCGCCGGCTCGACCCGGCCATCGAAGACGTGGCGCAATCCCTTGGGCTCAAGCCCTGGGCGGTGTTTTTCCGGGTGTTGTTGCCCCAGTTGCGCCTGGCGATCGGTGGCGGCGCGTTACTGGTGGGCCTGCACTTGCTGGCCGAGTACGGCCTGTACGCGATGATCCGCTTCGACACCTTCACCACCGCGATCTTCGATCAGTTCAAGTCCACCTTCAACGGCCCGGCGGCGAACATGTTGGCAGCGGTGCTGGCCCTGTGTTGCCTGGTGCTGCTTGGCAGCGAATCTGCCGCCCGGGGCGCAGCCCGTTATGCCCGGGTGGGCTCGGGCAGCGCCCGGGAGCCATGCCTCGTGCAACTGAGTGGGCGCAGCCGCGCCCTGGGCTTGGCCCTGCAGGCCCTGACCTGCCTGCTGGCCCTGGGCGTGCCGCTGATCACACTGGGCAAGTGGCTGATTGCCGGGGGCCGCGAGGTCTGGCAACTGGCTGAACTGCTGCCCGCTCTGGAGCAGACCCTGCTGCTGGGCGTCGTCGGCGCCCTGCTGACCACCTGTGCCGCAGTGCCAATTGCCTGGCTCTCGATTCGTGCGCCAGGGCGTTTGCAACGGCTGCTGGAAAGCTGCAACTACATCACCAGTTCGCTGCCCGGCATCGTCGTGGCTCTGGCCCTGGTGACCGTGACCATCCACTTCGCCCGGCCGCTTTACCAGACCACCTTCAGCGTGCTGCTGGCCTACCTGCTGATGTTCCTGCCACGGGCCCTGGTGAGCTTGCGCGCCGGCATCGCCCAGGCTCCGGTGGAACTGGAAAACATGGCCCAAAGCCTGGGGCGTTCGCCTGCCCGGGCCCTGTGGCTGATCACGCTGCGCCTGGCCGCTCCCGGGGCCGCCGCAGGCGCCGCACTGGTGTTCCTGGCGATCACCAATGAACTGACCGCCACCCTGCTGCTGGCACCCAATGGCACTCGCACCCTGGCCACCGGGTTCTGGGCGATGACCAGCGAGATCGACTACGCGGCGGCGGCCCCCTACGCCCTGCTGATGATCCTGCTGTCGCTGCCGCTGACCGGGGTTCTTTATCACCACTCCAAACGCACGGCGGGCCGATGAACACGCTGGAACTCACCGCGATTTGCAAATCCTTTGGCCGCCAATCGGCCCTGGACACTATCAACCTGTCACTGCCCACCGGCAGTCGCACCGTCATCGTCGGGCCTTCCGGGTCGGGCAAGACCACGCTGTTGCGCGTGATTGCCGGGTTCGAGTTCCCCGACTCCGGCAGCCTCAGGCTCAACGGTCAGGTGCTGGTGGACGACCAGCATCAAGTCCCCGCCCACCAGCGCCTGATCGGCTACGTACCCCAGGATGGCGCCCTGTTCCCGCACATGACGGTCGCCGCCAACGTCGGCTTTGGCCTGGCGATCAAGGGCGATGCCAGGCAGCAACGGATCGCCGAACTGCTGGACAGCGTTGCGCTTGAGGCCAGCTTGGGCGGGCGCTGGCCCCATGAATTGTCGGGCGGCCAGCAACAGCGTGTGGCCTTGGCTCGGGCCCTGGCGCAACAGCCGCGACTGATGTTGCTGGATGAACCGTTTTCAGCCCTGGACACCGGCTTGCGCACGGCCATGCGCAAAATGGTCGCGCGACTGCTGGAAGAGGCTGGCGTCACCACGCTGCTGGTGACCCATGACCAGAGCGAAGCCTTGTCCTTCGCCGACCAGTTGGCCGTGATGCGCCAAGGGCGCCTGGTGCAATCGGGGCCCCCCATGGACGTGTATCAATTTCCCAACGACCGACAGACCGCGTTGTTTCTCGGCGAAGCCGTGCTGATGCCTGCCAGGATCGAAGCCGGTTGGGCCTATTGCGACCTCGGCCGCATCGCGGTCAACCACCAGCGCAATAACGCCCAGGTGCACATCATGCTGCGCCCCGAACAGCTGCAGATCAGCACCGCAGAGCCGAACTCGGCCGGGTGCCAGGGCGTGGTCACCGAGCGGGACTTTGCTGGCGATAGCTGCGCCCTGACGGTGATGCTGCATGGGGAAAGTGCTCGATCCTTGCGCGTGCGCAGTTCCTGCCTGCAAGCGCCGACCATCGGCAGCAAGGTGCAACTGACCACCCGGGGCCAGGCTCATGTCCTGATGGATTGAAGCCCGACGCGCCACCCTCAGTCTCAGCTAAGTCTTGTGCCGTACCTTCTCCCCTGCGCCCAACCCGGCGCTCTGATAGAGAGGTAACCCAGATGAATGACACCGCAGCCCGTTGGCTGAACAAAGTACCCGAAGTGACCGTGTCCTTCTGGGTCATCAAGGTCATGTCGACGACCGTGGGCGAAACCGGTGCCGATTTTCTCGCGGTGGACGCTGGCTTCGGCGCCGGCGCGACCAGCATCGGCATGGCGATGCTGCTGGCAATTGCGCTGTTCTGCCAACTGCGTACCAAGGCCTACACCCCTTGGATCTACTGGCTGAGCGTGGTGCTGGTGAGCATCGTCGGCACGCAGATCACCGACATCCTCACGGACAAACTGGACGTCAGCCTGTACGCCAGCACGGCGATCTTCTCGGTGTTGCTGGCGATCAGCTTCCTGGCCTGGTATCGAGCCGAGCACACCCTGTCGATCCGCGAGATCGTCACCCCGCGCCGCGAGTTGTTCTATTGGGCCACGGTGCTCTGCACCTTCGCCCTGGGCACCGCCGCCGGCGACTTGGCCAGCGAAGCCCTGGGCCTGGGCTTCACCCTCGGCGCCGCGATCTTCGCCGCGCTGATCGCCGCCACCCTGGTGGCCTGGCGCTTGAGTGCCAACGGGGTACTGACCTTCTGGATCGCCTACATCCTGACTCGCCCCTTCGGCGCGTCCCTGGGTGACCTGCTGACCCAGGCCAAGACCTATGGCGGCCTGGGCATGGGCGCCACCTGGACCAGTGCCCTGTTTCTCTGCGTCATCGTGCTGCTGGTGGCTGTGGCCCAAGCCAATGTCGGCAAACGCACTGCCATCACTCGATAAACCCTTCAGGGACATCATCATGCGCTACGCCTCCCCCCTTATGCGTCACGTTGCACTCGTCTCGTCGATCTTGTTACTGAGTCTGGTCGCCGGTTGTTCGAAGCCCGCCGAGCCGCCCACCGCCGCGCCAGGCACGGCGGCGGCAACCCGGAACCAGGCTGGCTCGAAACTGGGCGATTTATCGGAGTTTCGCAGCATCGCCGCTGACGTCAGCGCGCTGGTTGATAAACACGACCTGCCGGGCGCCAAAACCCGGATCAAGGACCTGGAAAGTACCTGGGACTCCGCCGAGGCCGGGATAAAGCCCCGCGCCGCCAGCGACTGGCATGTGCTGGACAAGGCCATCGATCGCGCACTGGACGCCTTGCGCGCCAGCAGCCCGAACCCCAGCGATTGCAAGACAAGCATGGATAACCTGATGCAGGCCTTCGACTCGATGAACGCCAAACCCTGAACCCGCAGCGGACACAGCGCTGTCCAGGTGCTTCACTACAGGCGCGAGGGTCATCACCCTCGCGCCTTCTGCATACCGGAGCGAAACATGCGGATATTGCTGATCGAAGACGACCCCATGATTGGCGATGCGATCCAGCGCGCCCTCACCGACGTCAGCTACGCCGCCGACTGGGTGAAAAATGGCCCCGCCGGCCTCGCCGCGCTGGATACCCACGTCTACGACCTGGTGTTGCTGGACCTGGGCCTGCCCGGCAAGGACGGCCTGGAGGTACTGGACACCCTTCGCGCGCGCAATAACCCGGTGCCGTTGCTCATCATTACAGCTCGGGATAGCCTCGACGACCGCCTGCGCGGCCTGGACGGCGGCGCGGACGACTATCTGCTCAAACCCTTCGCCATGGCCGAGTTGTTGGCGCGTATGCGTGCGGTGTTGCGGCGCAAGGGCGGCAGCGCCCTTCCCGTGCTGGGCAATGGCGTGGTGTCGCTGGACCTGGTGTCGAAGCAGGCCAGCACCGAAGAGTGCGGCAGCGTGCCACTCTCCAATCGCGAGTTCGCCCTGTTGCAAGCCTTGTTGATCCGCCCGGGGGCAATCCTCTCGCGCAGCGAACTCGAAGACCGTCTCTACGGTTGGGGCAACGAGGTGGAAAGCAACGCCATCGAGTTCTTGATTCATGCCTTGCGGCGCAAATTGGGAAGCCAGGTCATCAAAAACGTCAGGGGCATAGGATGGATGGTTTCAAAAAGCGTCTGAGGGAGTCGGTCCAGCTCAGGTTGTCGGTGGCCCTGTCACTGGCGATTTTACTGGTGGCAGGGGTGGCCAGCGTTTTCGCCTTTATGTCGGCCTTCGACGAAGCCCGTGAACTGCAAGACGACACCTTGCGCCAGGTGGCGATGCTGTTTGACCGCCAGCAGATGACCTTGCACTACCCTGCGGGCAAGGCCATCGAGGGCGACGACGAAGAGTCCCGAGTCACCATTCAGTACCTGGCCGATGGCGCCAACGCCTCGGGGAGCCAGGATGATGTCATTCCGTTGCCATTGCCCACGACACTCGCCGATGGTTTGTCGACGTTGCAGGTCGGTGGCGAGGCGTTTCGGGTGCTGGTCAGGACCACCGCACGCGGCGAGCGCATTGCCGTGGCCCAGGAAGCCGATGTTCGCAACAAGGACGCCCGCGAAAGCGCCTGGCGCAGCTTGTTGCCATTCCTGATTCTGTTCCCGGTGTTGCTGCTGGTGGTGGCAGACCTGCTGCGCAAGCTGTTTCGTCCCATCGCTACCCTCGCGGCGGAAATCGACCAGCGCGCGGAACAGGCACTGCACTCGATCGATGAACAGCACCTGCCCACGGAAGTCCGGCCTTTTGTGGTCGCCATCAACCGCCTGCTCGCGCGGGTCGAGCAGGCCATGCAAACCCAGCGCCGCTTCGTCGCCGATGCCGCTCACGAATTACGCTCGCCCATGACCGCCCTGTCCCTGCAAGCCGAACGCCTGGACGCCGCCGAGATGCCGGCGCAGGCCCGCGAACGCCTGCTGCCGTTATCGCAGGGTATTGAGCGCAGCAGAAAGCTGATCGATCAACTATTGACCCTGGCCGCCGCGCAATCGCAATCGAACCGGCAACCAGAGGCGGTTTCGGTTCACGACCTTTATCGCCGGGTGTTGGAAGACTTGCTGCCATTGGCCGAACACAAGGGCATCGATATCGGTGTCGAAGGTACCGAGGACGTACGGGTGATCATCCACGACATGGAGTTGTACACCCTGATCAAGAACCTGCTCGACAATGCTATTCGCTATACCCCTCCCGGCGGGCGGATCGATCTGCTGGTGGAGCGGGAGCACGAAGCGGCACGGCTCCAGGTCAAGGACTCGGGGCCGGGTATTCCCCAGGCCGAGCAAACGCGGGTGTTCGACCCCTTCTATCGCAGCCTGGGTTCCGGTGAGACCGGATCCGGGCTCGGGCTGTCGATTGTCAAGGCGATTGCCGAGCGCAACGGCGCACGCCTTGAGTTGGCGTTCACCGATCAGACCCGGCAGCGCGGGTTATGGGTCTCCCTCTGGTTAAAAGCCGCGCCGTGACGGCCTGTGTTGAGCGGGCAATCGGTGCAGTGCGAGCTACTTCACCAGCCGGGTCTCCTTCGACGGCCGGTAACCAAAGTACGCGCTGTAGCACTTGCTGAAATGGCTGGGCGAGACAAAGCCGCAGGCCACCAGCACATCGACCTGGGACAGTTCGGTGTGCTGCAGCAGGCGGCGCGCTTCGGTGATGCGCAACTCCAGGTAGTAGCGTTGCGGCGTGGTGCCCAGTTGCTCCTTGAACAAGCGCTCGAGCTGACGCCGTGAGCGGCCGGCGTAGACCGCCAGTTGCTCCAGCTCCAGGGGCTCTTCGAGGTTGGCGGCCATCAGCTTGACCACTTCGCGCAGGGGCGCGCTGAGGCAGATATTGCCGGTGGGCTTGATGCGTCGGTAGCGCGACTCCTCAAAGGCCAGGATGTCTTCGATGCCCTCGACCAGGGCCTTGTCGTGCAGGCCCTTGATCCAGTCCAGGGCCATATGGAACGCCCCCGAAGGGCTTGCCGCGGTGAGCCGGTCGCGGTCGATCACGTAGGGTTCGCTGCTGACCTGGGTCGCCTTGCAGAACTCCGCCAGGGCCGGGCGATGTTCGGGGTGGATCGCGCAGCGGTAGCCCGCCAGGAGCCCGGCCCGACCGAGAAACCACGCTCCATTCCACAGCCCGGCCAGGGTCACGCCCTGTTCGGCAGCGGCCTTGAGCAGATGAATGAATGCGTCCGAGGCCTTGAGTTCGGTGCGGTAGCCACCGCACACCACCAGCAGGTCGAGGTCCTTGAGCTGGGAGCCATCGAGATGGGCGTCCGGCCGGATCACCAGGCCCAGGTCGCTCACCACCTCCCCCTCGTGCAGGCCAAAGGTGCGGGAACAGAACAGGTTGGGCCGCAACAGGTTGGCGGTGACGATGGTGTCCAGCGCCTGGGTGAACGCCGGCAGGGAAAAATGCTCAAGCAGCACAAACCCCGCTTGCAGCGGCCGCTGGCCCTGGCTGGGTTGCTCATTCAGGTAGCGCAGGTTCTTGCCCTTCATGCCTGTGCTGAATTGCCGTCGTTCGATCAAGGCTCGCCCTCTGTTGCGTTAACGGGGGCACAGTTTGCGGTGTTTGCCCGGCGCAGCACCAGAGGCAAGCAAGCGGCGACACGAACTGGCTCCGAGAATAAAACGTGGCCTTTATCAATAACCGGATAAGACGTCCCACAACTTATTATTTAAAACCTGCGCTCGCGCTTTTTTAATCAATAAACCTGATCACTGATTACCATCCCTTATCGCCCTAATAAGAACATTGACTCAGCAAACACCGGTACTTGCATTGACACGAACCCCGCATAAATAAAGACTCTACCCAGGTCATACGACGACGTATAACTAATAATAAAAGGTGGTCTTACTTATGCTCTGTTTGCAGTTTCATGCAGCGCGACCCATTCGCCCCAACCGCTCTTCAGCGGCCCGCAGCGAGTTGCACAACCGCCCCCCACTCAACGGGGAGCACCGTTCATGAAAGAACTGATAAGACTTTATTTCCTGGCCCTGAAGGTACTGATCGTCGGTTGCCTGGTGTGTATCACGGCGCTGATTTTCACCAATGTGGTGCTGCGCTACGGCTTCAATTCCGGCTTGTTCTTCAGTGAGGAAATTTCCCGGCTGGCGTTCGTCTGGCTGGTGTTCGCCGGCTCCCAGCTGATGCTGCACGAGAACGGCCATATCGGGGTCGATATCGTCACCAGCCGCGCCTCGCCCAGGGTCGCCAAACACCTGCTGACCCTGACCTACCTGCTGATGCTGTTCGCCACCTGGCTGTTTCTCCAGGGCAGCTGGAAACAGACCCTGATCAACCTGAATGTGGGCGCGCCCTCCACCGGTATCTCCATGGGCCTGTTCTACGGCGCCGGCCTGGTGTTTTCGGTATTGAGCAGCGTTCTGCTCGGCGCCCAACTGGTCAAGCACCTGGCCACCCCGGCCGGCGAGCTCCAGCCTTCCACCAGCGTGCAAGGGGTGCTCAAGTAATGGCCCTCGGCGTATTTGTCGGCGTGCTGATGGCCGCCATTCTTATCGGCGTGCCCATCGCCTATGCCCTGATTCTCTGCGGCGTGGCCCTGATGTGGCTGCTGGGGCTGTTCGATGGCCAGATCATCGCGCAGAACATCATCAACTCGGCGGGCAGCTTTCCGTTGCTGGCGATTCCGTTGTTCATCATCGCCGGCGAAGTGATGAACAGCGGCGGCCTGTCCAAGCGCATCATCAACCTGGCGATTTCCCTGGTCGGCCATATGCGCGGTGGCCTGGGCTACGTCACGATCTTTGCCGGGGTGCTGCTGTCCAGCCTGTCGGGCTCGGCCCTGGCCGACGCGGCTTCGCTGACCGCCCTGCTGCTGCCGATGATGGTGATCGCGGGCTACAACCGCAATCGCTCCGGCGGCCTGATCGCCTCGGTTTCGGTGCTGGGCTCGATCATTCCCCCGAGCATCGGCTTCGTGGTGCTGGGGGTGGCTTCCGGCTTGTCGATCACCAAGCTGTTCCTGGCGGGGATCGCCCCCGGGCTGATGATTGCCGTGGCCCTGGTGATCGCCTGGTGGCTGGTGTCGCGCCGTGACAACGATGTCGAGCTAAGCCCCAAGGCTTCCGGCAAGGAGCGCCTCAAGGCCTTTGTCGACAGCACCTGGGCGCTGATGCTGCCGGTGATCATCGTCGCCGGCCTGCGCTTCGGCGTGGTCACCCCGACCGAAGCCGGGGCCGTGGCCAGCGTCTATGCGCTGCTGGTGTCGTCGCTGATCTACCGCGAGCTGAGCCTGAAATCCCTCGGTGAGCTGCTGTTGCGCGCCGGCAAGACCACCGCCGCAGTGATGTTCCTGGTGGCCGCGGCGTCGATCCCGGCCTGGATGATCACCATCGCCGACATCCCCGGGCAGATCATCGACCTGATCCAGCCGGTCATGGACAACCCGAAACTGCTGATCGTGGTGTTGATGCTGCTGATCCTGCTGATCTCCATGGTCATGGACCTGACGCCGACCATCCTGCTCCTGGCGCCGATCCTGGTGCCGGTGGTGACGGCGGCCAATATCGACCCGATCTACTTCGGCGTGCTGTTCATGATCAATTGCTCCATCGGCCTGATCACGCCGCCCGTGGGCACGGTGCTCAACGTGGTGTGCGGGATCGGCAAGATGCGCTACGAGGCCCTGCTCAAGGGCACCTTCCCGTTCCTTATCGCCGAAATCATCGTGCTGTTCCTGCTGGTGATCTTCCCTGAACTGGTGACGGTTCCGGCGCAATGGTTCGCCCACTGACACCCCGAACAACAATAAGGAATGACCATGACCCGACACCTCTCCGTGCTCGCCGCGCTGCTGCTGGCCAGCAGCCTGAGCTTCGCCGCCGAGTACAACTCACGCACCCTCAAGTTCGCCGCCACCAGCCCCAAGGGCACCCCACCGGCCATTGGCATGGAGCTGTTCGCGAAGAAGATCAACGAACGCAGCGGCGGCAAGATCAAGGTCCGCACCTTCCCCAACGGCGTGCTCGGGGGCGACGTGCAAGTGCTGTCGTCGCTGCAGGGCGGCGTGGTGGAAATGATGACCTGGAACGCCGGCCTGATGCTCAACCACGTGACCGATTTCGGCATCCTCGACTTCCCGTTTATCTACACCGACACCGCCAAGGTCGACGCCATGCTCGATGGCGAGGTCGGCAAGATGCTGATCGACCAGCTGCCGGAGAAAAAACTGGTGGGCCTGGCGTTCTGGGAGCTGGGGGTGCGCAACCTGACCAACAACGTGCGCCCGGTGCAGAAGATGGAAGACATCACCGGCCTGAAGATTCGCGCCCAGCAATCGCCGCTGTTCCTCGACGTGTGGTCGACCCTCGGCGCCAACCCCACGCCCCTGCCCTTCACCGAGGTGCACACCGCCCTCGAGACCGGCACCGTGGACGGTCAGGAAAACCCGGCGGCACTGATCCTGGCCTCGAAGTTCAATGAAGTGCAGAAGTACCTGAGCCTGACCCGTCACAACTACAACCCGCAGATCGTACTGATCAGCAAACCCTTCTGGGACACCCTGAACCCGGACGAGCAGGCGCTGCTGACGGAGGTGGCCATGGAGGTGCGCCTGGAGCAGCGTCAGATCTCCCGCGCAGCCGACAGCAAGGCAATTGCCGAGCTCACCCGCTCCGGGATGCAGGTCAACGAATTGCCCGCCGAAGAGGTGGTGCGCATCCAGCAGAAGATCCGCCCGGTGATCGAAAAATACGCGGCGCAGATCAACCCCGAACTGGTGAAGAAGGTGTACCAGGCCGTGGGTTACCAGGCGCAGTAACAGGGACTGCGGCGCAGTCCGGCGAGGGCCCGCGCCCTCGCCACCGGTCACCCCGGTATCCGCCTTATACGCCCGCCCGGCGGGCACTGCCGTATCAGCCAAGAGGAAGCAGCAAGATGAAAATTTCGGTCGCCCAGATCCACCCGGTCATCGGCAATCCCGCACAGACCATCGACAAGGTCGCGCAGTTGTCGCGCCAGGCCGCGGCAGACGGCTCGCGCCTGATTGCCTTTGCCGAATGCCTGTTGACCGGCGGCTCGTTCGACAGCCGTGAAGAACTGGAGCAAGGCGCCATCAGCCTCGACGCCCTGGCCCCGTTGCTGGCGGTCAGTGCTGAAAGCGGGATCCACATCGTGGTCGGTTTCTATGAAAAACACGCCGACTCGATCTTCAATACCGCCGCCCTGCTCGGCCCCCAGGGTGTCATTGGCCTGCATCGCAAACGCCACCTGCCGTTCATGATCGGCGACCGTTTCACCGATCGCCCGGAGGAGTGGACACCGCCGGTGTTCAACACCGACATCGGCCGCATCGGCCTGGCGATCTGCTATGAAATCCGCTTCCCGGAAGTCATCCGCACCCTGGCCCTGGAGGGCGCCGATATCGTGGTCCTGCCGGCCGCCTGGCCGGAGCAGGCGCGGCTGCTGCCGGACCTGTTCAGCACCGTGCGCGCCGCGGAAAACATCGTGTATTTCGTGGCCCCCAACCGCAATGACCTGGACGGCGGCATGCAGTTTATCGGCATGAGCCACATCATCGAACCGTCCGGCACCACCCTGACCCGCGCCGGCCTGGAAGACGGGGTGTTCAGCGTCGAGATCGACCTGGCCAAGGCGCGCAACAAGTCGCTGATCCGCGACCCGGGAGTGTTCGAGATCCACCCGTTCCGCGACCGCCTGCCCGAGACCTATCGCCTCTGAAAACCCGGGTGCCGACTTGCCACGCCTTTGATCGGGCCCTCGGATGGCGCATCGGCACCCGGCCATCGCCCCTCACTCTTCAGGTAATCGCAATGCAAAACACGATCAGTTCGCTCAAGGACCGAATGGCCGCTGGCGTTACGTTCGGCATGAACATCTACAGCACCGCCTGCCTGCCCATCGAAGTGGCCGGCAACTGGGGGCTGGACTTTGTCTTTATCGATGCCGAGCACACGGCCCTGGGGGTCGACCGGGACATGGAGAAACTGCTGCTGGCGGCGCACCACGCGGCGATCCACAGCCTGGTCCGGGTGCGCGGCACCCTCGAATGGGACATACGCAAAGCCCTGGAAATGGGCGCTTCGGGGGTGATTATTCCCCAGGTGCACAACGCCGCGCAGATGCGCGAGATCATTCGCTGCAGCAAATTTCCGCCCGTGGGCCGGCGCGGTGGCGACAGTTCGGTGCGCTCGGCCCGTTACGCCGGCCCCGGCTTCGACTGGGCGCGCTACACCGAGGCGGAAAACCAGCGCGGCGTGATCGTGCCCATGGCCGAGAGCTATGAATTCTTCGACAACATCGATGAGATCCTCGACGTCGAGGGCATCGACGCCGTGCATTTCGGCCCGGCCGATTACTCCCTGTCCCGCCAGTTGCCGGTGGATTATCGCCTGGGCAACCCCGAGGTCCTGGCGCGCCTGCAATGGCTGATCAAGAAATGCCATCAGCGCGCGATCCAAGTGATGGTGCCGTGCTTCCCCGCCGACACTGAAACCGCGCGGCGCCTGCGAGAAATGGGCTGCGACATGCTGCTGATGGGCAGTGACCTGTCCTGGCTGAATCAGGCCGGGCAGCAGATCGCCGCCACCCGGGAGGCACTCGAGAGGTAGGAACAAGCTCCCGGTTTGCCGGGGGCACTGTCCGTTCACTCCACGTTTATTGGAATAACCTGCACACTTGGGCCGAACTCATCCACTTGATTCGGCGTTGCAACTCATGCCGTAAAAATTCAATTAACCAGGAAGTTCTGGCGCAATAACGTGGCCCGTGTCAGTGCAACTAACTCATCAAGTTGCACGTCCGGTTTTTCCGTCACATAAGACAAACAGAACTTGGCCGGTGCAATAGGCGGAGTGCACGGTAATACTTTGAGCATGTCCACCGCCAACATATCCCTAATCAACGGCACTGGCAGAATTCCAATAGCGTGCCCGGCCGATATCATCTTCGCGATAAAGGCCAGGGAGTTACTGGAATGAAATGCCTCGGAGACATTGCCGCCCTCTTTCAACCAGCGCTCGACCACTGAATACAGGGTCGAAGGCGCGGAATGGGTGACGATCGGGTAGGCCCCGGCGTGCTGCGGCAGGAACGAATCGCCGTCGATTTCCAGGTGGGCGGCGGCCACCCACTGGAAGGTCATCCAGCCCAGGAAGATATCGGTCACGTCGTCGCGGGTCATGGGGTTGGTCAACAGCGCCAGGTCCAGCTCGTGATCATTGAGCTTGCGATTGAGCACCGCCCCCACATCGATGGTGATTTCCAGGGTGATCTCCGGGAAATGCGCCTTGATCTCGGCAATCACCGCCGTCAGCCCGACCATGGCCGAACACTCGTCGGCGCCCACCCGCAGCCGCCGGTTCTGCTTCTGCTTGGCCGCGAACTGCTCCAGTTTCACGCTGTTGTTCAGCGCCAGTTCGGCATGTTGCAGGGCGATCAAACCGTCGGCGGTGATTATCATGCGCTGCTTGCTGCGATCGAAGAGTTTCACGCTCAACAATGACTCCATCTCCCGAATGCGCGAAGAGATGGCCGGCTGGGTCAGGTGAAGATGGCGCGAGGCGGCATGCACGCCCCCTAATCGGGCCGTCCAATAGAAGGCCTCGATCTGCATCAGGGTAATTCGCATGATAAAAATAGTCCCGAAGTTGACGCGCTGATTTTTATTATCGCCTTGAAATCCTGCTTGCTAGGATGAACTAAATGCACCAGACATTCACCAAAAACAAGTCAATCCAAGCATGTATATTATTCAAGAACTACCGCAGCAAATGACCGAAGAAGAACGCTCGATACTTCTTGCGGCAGAACCGGCCACCCTGGGCCACTTCATTACCCAGGGTATTTTAAACAGCGATATAAAGGCTCACTTCCAGGATGTGCGCGCCGCCGGGACGGCGGTCACAGTGAAGATGCCCGGGGCCGATGGCGGGATCCTGCATTACGCCATGGGGTGCGCGCGCCCCGGGGATTTCTTGATCGTCGATCGCTGTGGCGAGCGGGTCACCGCCGCCCTCGGTGGGGCCATGGCCTATGCGGCCAAACAGGCGGGCATCGCCGGGATCGTGATTGACGGCTTTGTCACTGACCTCGGCGAATTGCGCCAGCACGGGGTGCCGATCTGGTCCTGGGGCGCCAGCGCCATCACCACCCGGCTCAAGGGCGAAGAAGGCGAGTTCTGCACCACGATTCAGTGTGGTGGCGTGGTGGTGCGGCCCGGGGATGCGGTGCTGGCCGATGAAAACGGCATCGTGGTCATGGCCCTTGATCAGGCCCTGCCCCTGGCGCGCCGGGCCATTGAATTTCAGGACAATGAAAAAACCACCCTGGCCAGGTTGGCCAAGGGCGAGAAATTCCCTGATATCGTCGGCTCCCGAGCCATTATCGAGGCCGCCATCCAGCGCCGTTCCTGACCCGGAGCAAGCACCACCCGCAGCCCCTTTGCCATGCCGTTTCTGCCTTAGTAGCTCCCTCTAGAAAAACAACAGGACTACCATGAAACCGTACCTCATAGCGTCCCTGGCCCTCGCCCTGGCCGGCCCTGTAAAGGCCGACACCCCGGCGCCGATTCACTTCAATGTGATTGGCGGCGGCAGCCACAACTACACCTTTGGCGCGGTGGAAAAACCGTTCTGGAACCAGACCCTGCCCGACCGTTCCGGCGGCCGCCTCACGGCGAGCCTGCGCGGGCTGTCGGAAAGCGGGCTCAAGGGCCCGGAGATGGTGCGCCTGCTGCGCAGCGGCGCGGTGGAAATCGGCATGGGGGTGTTTGCCTTCGTCGCCGGTGACGACCCGTTTTTCGAAGGCATCGACCTGCCGGGCATGGCCCCCAACATCCAGACTTCCCGGCGGATTTCCAGCGCCTTCAAGCCGGTGCTGGCCGAGCGCATGGCCGAGCATCACGGGGTCAAGCTGCTGGCGACCGTGCCCTACACCGCGCAGGTGTTTTTCTGTCGCGACCCTCTGGCCTCGCTCGCCGACCTCAAGGGCCGCAAGGTCCGGGTTCGTGGGCGCAATATGTCGGACATGATCAGCGCCCTCGGCGGCTCGCCCATGACCCTGCCGTTCGCCGAAGTGGTGACGGCGATGCAGACCGGCGTCATCGACTGTGCGGTGACCGGCATCGGCTCCGGCAATGCCGCCCGCTGGTATGACGTCGCCAACCACCTCTACAACCTGCCGGTGGACTGGTCCATCGGCTTTTATGCCATCGGTCTCAAGCGCTGGCAGGCGTTGCCCGAACCGGTGCAGCGCCTGCTTCAGGAACAGGCCCAGGCCCTGGAAGACCGCTGGTGGGAAGCCACCGCCAACGAGAACCAGTCGGCCCTGGCCTGCAACATCGGCGCCGCCGACTGCAAGATCCATCGACCGGCGCGGATGCAGGTCAGCACCCCAACGGACGCCGAGCGCCAGGTCCTGCAGAACGCCGTGCTGACCATCGCCAACGACTGGGGCCAACGCTGCGGCGCGCCCTGCGTCGAACGCTGGAATGCCACCGCAGGCGCCGCCATCGGCGTGCACCTGCAACAGCCCTGAGCCGTGCAGCCTGCCCTGCGTAATGCACCCACACCGTTTGCGGAGAACTGTCCATGACCCCCACTGAATCCCGCGCGACCCGGCTGGTGAACGGCATAGCCCGGCTCAGCGCCTGGGTCGGCGGCATCGCCCTGATGGGCACCGCGCTGATGATCGGGATCGACCTGATCCTGCGCAAGACCCTGGGCCTGTCCCTGGGCGGGGCCGATGAGATAGCCGGCTATGTACTGGCGATTGTCAGCACCTGGGCATTTCCCATCGCCCTGTTGAAACGCTCCCATATCCGGGTCGACATCCTCTATTCACGGCTGTCGCTCAAGGCCCGGAGCCTGCTCGACCTGCTGGCCCTGAGCGGCATGGCGCTGTTTGCCGGGACCCTGCTGTACCACGCCTGGGGCGTGCTTTGGGACTCGATCCACTACCGCTCGATTTCCACCACGCCGCTGCAGATCCCGCTGTGGGCGCCGCAGTCGATCTGGTTCGCCGGCTACGGCTTCTTTGCCCTGACCCTGCTGGTGCTGGCCTGCACCAGCCTGTCGCGGCTGCGCCAACGACGCTGGGCAGCGATCAACGGGCTGATCGGGATCAACTCGGTCGAAGAAGACATTCAACAAGAAACCCACGGTGGCGCCGGCGCGCCATCCCATGGAGCGCACTAGATGCTGGCCTTTACCCTCTTTACCCTGCTGGCCCTGCTTGGCCTGAGCGTGGCGGCGGCGGTCAGCGTCGGCCTGTTGGGCATGTCGTTGTCCGAGCTGTTTTCCAACCTGCCCCTGAGCAACGCCATGGGCGAAATCGCCTGGAGCACCAGCGCCGAATTCCTGCTGGTGGCCATCCCGCTGTACATCCTGATGGGTGAGCTGCTGGTGTGTTCGGGGGTCGCCGGGCGCATGTACGGCGCCGTCGACAAGTGGCTGTCGTGGCTGCCGGGCGGCTTGATGAACTCCAACATCGGCGCCTCGGCGCTGTTCTCGGCCACCAGCGGCTCCAGCGTGGCCACCGCCGCCACCATTTCCACCATTGCCCTGCCGGAGCAGGAGCGCAAAGGCTACCCGGCCCCGCTGTTCCTGGGATCGATCGCGGCCGGCGGCACCCTGGGCATCCTGATTCCGCCATCGATCAACATGATTCTGTTCGCCCTGATCGCCAACCTCTCGGTGCCCAAGCTGTACCTGGCGGCAACCCTGCCGGGGATCCTGCTCAGTTTCATGTTCGTGGCGATGATCGTCATCGCCTGCCTGATCCGCCCCGAACTGGGCGGCCACAAGCAGCACACGACCTGGGCCGAACGCCTGGCCAGCATCCCCGACCTGTTGCCGCCGCTGGCGATCTTCGCCCTGGTGGTGGGCGCCATCTACAGCGGCTTCGCCACCGCCAGCGAGTCGGCCGCCCTGGGGGTGATCGCCGCCTTTGCCCTGGGCCTGTGGCGCCGCGCATTCACCTGGAGCAACCTGGGCCAGGCCTTTGAATCCACCATGCGCACCACCGGCATGATCCTGTTCATCACCCTGTCGGCGTTCTTTCTCAACTTCGTGCTGGCGTCCATCGGGCTGACCTCGACCCTGGTCAGCTTCGTCACCGACCTCGACATGTCGCCGATGGGCACCCTGCTGGCGATCATCCTGTTCTACATCGTCCTCGGCTGCTTTATGGACACCCTGGCGATGTTGATCACCACCGCGCCGCTGGTGGTGCCGATCATCGTTGCCCTGGGCTTCGACCCGCTGTGGTTCGGGGTGATCCTGATCATCCTCTGCGAGATGGGGCAGATCACCCCGCCATTCGGCATGAACCTGTTCGTGGTGCAAAGCATCCGCAACAAGGGCCGCTTCCTGGATGTGGTGTACGGCGCCCTGCCGTTCTGCGCGGTGCTGCTGATCCTGATCGCGCTGTTGATCCTGTTTCCGCAGATCGCGCTCTGGCTGCCTCACCTGGCCTGATCGCGGCAGCCCCTGATAACGCCGCCGGCAGCATCAGGGGCTGAAAAATAATGCGCCAGCGACTAAGGTAGACAGCGGTCAGCCCCAGCTAACCGTCAACAACAATAAGATCGCCGTGCACACCGCCCCCCGGTGTCACGCCTGATGGGAGCACTCCATGACTCGGCACAGCGCGCAGACCAGCCCCAGCGAACTCGCGGCCTTCGTCAACGATCACTTTTCCGCACGCGGCATCCGCCCCGACGGGCTGATCGCCCAGTCCTGGTACCGCAGCGTGGTCGAGCACCGCCTCGACCCGGGCGCCGCCAGCCGCAAGAACATCCTGTGCGCCGAGGACATCCGCCGCCATCAGCAGCAACATCAGCAGTACCTGGCGATTGCCAGCCAGGGCGTCAGCGGCCTGGCCAAGCGCGTGGTTCCGGCCGGCTTCGCGGTGCTGCTCAGCGACGAAAACGGCATCACCCTCGACTCGCGGCTGCCGAGCCACGACGACGCCTACACCCAGTCGGGGCTGGTGGTCGGCGCACGCTGGGACGAATCGATGGTCGGCACCAACGGCATCGGCACCACCCTGGCAGCCGCCCAGCCGTTGATCATCCACCGCGAAGAACACTTCCTGGCCTCCAACTTCCGCCTCAGCTGCTCGGTGGCGCCGATCTTCGACGCCCAGGGCCTGCTGCGCGGCTGCCTCAACGCCACCTGCCTGAACAGCGACGGCCCCCGGGAAAGCCAGTACCTGACCCTGCAACTGGTGATCATGTACGCGCGCCTGATCGAGAACGCGCACTTTCGCCAGAGCCACCGCGATCGCCTGACCCTGTCCCTCAAGCCCATCGATGAAATCGCCGACCTGGCCAACGAGCAGTTGCTGGCCCTGGATGAAAACGGCCGGGTGATGGGCGCCAACCGCGCGGCCTTTGTGGCCCTGGAACGGAGCGCCGGGGCGCCGCTGCTGGGGGCGCCGATCCACAGCCTGCTGCCGGCCACGGTGGACGAACTGTTGCAGTTCACCAATGGCGGCGCGCGCGGAGTACGCCTGCGGGGTTTGCAGGATGAAGCCCTGCTGGACGTTGGCCTGCGCATCCCCTCGGAGCAGCACCGCCCGCCCGCCGTGGTGCGCCCGGCGAGCCAGCCGCATCCGGACCTGCAACAACTGGCCGGGAACGACCCGCGCCTGCAACAGAACGTACGCCGGGTTCGCAAGGTGATCGACAAGGGCATCCCGATCCTGATCACCGGCGAGACCGGCACCGGCAAGGAGGCCTTCGCTCGCGCCATCCACCAGGCCAGCAGTCGTCGCGCCGGGCCCTTTATCGCCCTGAACTGCGCGGCGATCCCGGAAACCCTGATCGAAAGCGAACTGTTCGGCTACCGCGCCGGCAGCTTCACCGGCGCCAACAAGAAAGGCATGAAGGGCAAGCTGGAACTGGCCAATGGCGGCACCCTGTTTCTCGACGAGATCGGCGACATGCCGGCGCACCTGCAAACCCGCCTGCTGCGGGTCCTGGCGGAGCGGGAAATCTCGCCCCTGGGGGCCGAAGTGCCGGTGGCGCTGGATGTGCAGGTGATCTCTGCCACCCATCAGGACCTGCACGGGATGATCGCCGCCAAAGACTTTCGCCAGGACCTGTTCTACCGCCTGGCCGGCATGAACCTGGCGCTCCCGGCCTTGCGCGAGCGCAGCGACCGTGCCGAGCTGATCGACAGCCTGCTGCGGGCCCAGACCGATGCCCATGGGCTGCGCCTGGACGCCCAAGCCCGCCAGTGCCTGTTCGACTACCCCTGGCCGGGCAATATCCGCCAACTGCTCAATAGCCTGCGTTACGCCGTGGCCCTGGCCGAAGACGGAGTCATCGACCTCGACTGCCTGCCCGGCGAACTGCTGGCGCCCCTGCCCTTGCCCCTGATCAGCCGCGACCCACCGCCGACCGCGCACCTCGCCGAGCAACTGGGCGACGATGAATCCCGGCGCCTGCACGACTGCCTGCGCCGTCAGCGCTGGAACATCAGCGCCGCCGCCAGCGAGCTGGGTATCTCGCGCTCGACCCTGTACCGCAAGATGAAAAAGCACGGGCTGATCGCGCCCAACGACCGGCTGTAAGGCGCCGTCGCCCCCATGAAAAATGCCGGCCCCTTGACGGGAACCGGCATTTTTTCACCTCGGGCCTAGCCTCAGATCTGGATGTACACCACGTGGGTGTGGGTGTACTCGTACAAGCCGTGCTTGCCGTCAGCGCCGCCGATCCCGGACTTGCGTGTGCCGGCATGGAAGCCCTGCATCGCCTCGAAGTTCTCGCGGTTGATGTAGGTTTCACCGAAATCCAGGCCGTTGCTGGCGCGCATGGCCGCGCTCAGGCTGCGGGTGTAGATCGATGAGGTCAGGCCGTATTCGCTGTCGTTGGCCAGGGCAATGGCCTCTTCCAGGTCATCGACAATCTGGATCGGCAGTACCGGGCCGAAAATCTCCTGACGCATGATCGGCATTTCGCTGCCACAGCCGGCCAACACCGTGGGCTGGTAATGGAAGCCCTGGCCCTTGTCGGCCACCGCGCCGCCGGTCACCACTTCCGCGCCCTGACCGCGTGCGGTCTCGACCATCTTCGCCACCTTGTCCAGGGCCGCCTGGTTGATCAGCGGCCCCATGTCCAGGTCGTCCTCGGCCAGGGGGTCGCCATAGCGGGTGGCCGCCATCGAGGCAGCAATCTGCTCGATAAAGGGCTCGGCCACCTTGCGCTCGACGTACACCCGCTCGGCGCAGTTGCACACCTGCCCGGTGTTGATCACCCGCGACGCGGTGATGGCCTTGACCGCCAGTGCCAGATCGGCGTCCGCAAGCACAATGGCCGGGGCCTTGCCCCCCAGTTCCAGGTTGAGTTTGGTGATGTTCGGCGCGGCGGCGGCCATGATCCGCGAGCCGGTGCCGACGCTGCCGGTAAAGCTGATCAAGTCGATGCCGGCGTGGCTGGTCAGGCTGTGGCCGACCGTGGCCCCGGTGCCGCTGACCACGTTGAACACCCCGGGCGGCAGGTCGGTTTCAGCCACCAGGCGGGCGAATTCGAAGCAGTTGATCGGGGTTTCTTCGCTGGGCTTGATGACGATGGTGTTGCCGGTGATCAGCGCCGGCGCCATCTTGCGCGCAATAAGGAAGAACGGAAAATTCCACGGCAGGACCCCGGCCACCACCCCCAGGGGTTTGCGCAGCAGAAAGATGCTTTCGCCGACCCGGTCGCTGGTCAGCACTTCGCCTTCCAGGCGCCGGGCCCATTCGGCCATGTAGTCCAGGTAATCGGCGGTGAAGTTGACCTCGACCCGGGCCAGCCCCAGGACCTTGCCCTGCTCGGCGGTGATGATGTGGGCCAGGCGTTCGGCGTTGTCGCGCACCTTGGCCGCGATCTGGCGCAGGTAGCCGGCGCGCTCGATGGCCGGACGCGCAGCCCAGCCCTTTTGCGCCTGGCGCGCGGCAGCGATGGCGGCCTCGACCTGATCGCTGCTGGCCTGGGGCACCCGTGCCAGCAAGCGGGCATTGGCCGGGTTGTGCACCTCGAGGTGTTGGTCGCTGGCGACAAAGGCGTTGCCAATGAAGTTCTGGTAGTGAATCAGCTCGGTCATGGTGGTTCTCTCGCAGACAGGGTCAAAAAAGGCTGCAGGCGCCACCGGGGCGCCTGCGTCGCGGGTCGTTACTGAGCGCTGAAGGTTTTCCAGATGCCGCCTTCCTGTTGCAGGTCGTGGCTGCGCTTGATCAGGTACTGATGGATCTGGTCCACCTGTTGCGGGGTGAAGGCGTCGGCAAAGGACGGCATGCCATCGGGCACCCGACCGCCGAACAGGATGCCGAGGAACATCTGGTGTTTTTCCGGCGTCAGCTTGCGCAGGTCCGGCAACACGCCACCGCTGACCGCATGGATGCCGTGGCACTGCGAGCAGTAGCCGTCATACAGCTTGGCGCCGGCCTCGATGGCGGCGGTGTCAGCGCTCAAGGGCGGTGGTTTCGGCGTGTCGGCGGGCGGTGCCGGTTCGTTGAGCGTGGCGGTGCCCCCCAGCTTGTAGGTCAGCACCTGGGAAAACGGCTGCACCCCGGCCCGCAGCGACAAGGCCCCGGCAAAGGTCGAGAAGGCGCCACCCCAGCCGGCCATAAAGGTCACGTATTGCTCACCGTCGACGCTGTAGGTAATGGGCGCCGCCATCACTCCGCTGGCAGCCGGCTGCTCCCAGAGTTTCTTGCCGCTGTCGGCCGCGTAGGCGATCACCCGGCCATCGGCGCTGCCCTCGAACACCAGGTTGCCGGCAGTGCTCAAGGTGCCGCCGTTGAAGATGGTGACGTAGGGCACTTCCCAGGCCGCCTTCTGCTTCACCGGGTCCCAGGCGATCAGCTTGCCGGACCAGCCCTTGGCCATTTCCAGCAGGCCTTCGGCGTTCTCCGGCATCATCCCGGTGCGCAGGCCCAACTGGTACATGCTCTTGAACGGGTTGCGCTTGGGCGCCTCGGGGATGTGCTCGTAGTAGGCCGACATGATGTGCGCCGGGATGTACACCAGCCCGGTGTTGGGGTTGTAGGACATCGGCTGCCAGTCATGGGCGCCCCAGAACGCCGGGGTCACCAGGTTGCGCTTGCCGTTCTTCCAGTAGGCGGCGTTCTCCTCATCGAGGATCGGCCGGCCGGTCTTCATGTCCATGCCCTTGGTCCAGCTCTGGGGCACGATGCCCTTGGCCGACAGCAGCTCGCCGGTGGCGCGGTCGATCACGTAGAAGAAGCCGTTCTTGGGCGCCTGCATCAGCACCTTGCGCGGTTTGCCGTCAATCGGCAGCTCGGCGAGGATCATGTGCTGGGTCGCGGTGTAGTCCCAGGCGTCGCCCGGGGTGGTCTGGTAGTGCCAGGCGTACTCACCGGTGTCGGCGTTGACCGCGACGATGGAGGACAAAAACAGGTTGTCGCCCTTGGCCTGGCTGCGCCATTTCGGGTCCCACATCGAGCCGTTGCCGACGCCGATGTACAGCAGGTTCAACTCGGGGTCGAAGGCGAAGGAATCCCAGGCGGTGCCGCCCCCGCCCTGCTCGACGAAGGCGTCGCCGTGCCAGGTCTTGGCGGCAATTGCCATGGCCTTGTCTTCCGGTGGCAACTTGGGGTCCCCCGGCACGGTGAAGAAGCGCCAGGCCTGCTTGCCGGTCTCGGCGTCGTAGGCGGTGACATAGCCGCGCACGCCGAACTCGGCGCCGCCGTTGCCGATCACCACCTTGC
Organism: Pseudomonas sp. CF161; assembly: GCF_000416215.1. Taxonomy (NCBI): domain Bacteria; kingdom Pseudomonadati; phylum Pseudomonadota; class Gammaproteobacteria; order Pseudomonadales; family Pseudomonadaceae; genus Pseudomonas; species Pseudomonas sp. CF161. The sequence goes on along the minus strand of NZ_ATLP01000052.1, from coordinate 36,927 downwards.
CGTTGACCACCCGTGGCGCGCCGGTGATGGTGTAGCTGCGCTTGTGGTCGGCGCGGGTGTCCACCGACCAGGCGCGTTGCCCGGTCTTGGCGTCGATGGCCTCCAGGCGGCCGTCGAGCACCCCGACATAGACCTTGCCCTTCCACACCGCCACGCCGCGGTTGACCGCATCGCAGCAAGCCTCACCGGCGCGGTTGCGGTCGGATTTTGGGTCGTACTTCCACAGCAGCTTGCCGTCGCGCGCGTCCAGGGCATAGACCACCGAAAACGGCCCGGTGGTGTACATCACGCCGTCGACCACGATGGGTGTGGCCTCGACCCCGCGATCCAGGTCGAGCTTGTAGCTCCAGGCCAGGCCCAGCTTGCCGACGTTCTGGTCGCTGATTTTATTCAGCGGGCTGTAGCGCTGTTCATCGTAGGTGCGCCCGGTGCTCATCCAGTTACCGGGCTCCTTGTCGGCGGCGATAATCCGCGGGCCATCGACGTTGGCGGGCAGGTCCTGGGCCCAGGCCGGCGCGCCACCCAAGGCCAGGGCCAGGGCGATAAACAGGGTCTTGAATGGAACGCCAAGGGGCGCGGTCGGCAAAGAGGGAGGCACGGCGAGGCCAATCTGTGTCATGGGGGAGACTCCTGATTCTTATTAGTAGCGAAGCCATTGCGCTGCGCGACTAGAGAAGAGCAACCGCCATGCCAGCCTTCGGCCAATCCCCTGCAAGCCCCACGGGGCAAGGCGTGCAGCCCGGAGCAAGGCTCGCGTCCGGGTGCGACAGGTGTCGCATCGGGCGCTACACCTGGGTCAGGCCTGGCACAGGGCGACACTTTCGGCAGTGCACGGTCGCTTGGGCGCCAACGGCTTCATCTGCCCAGCAGGCCACGGCCCCTTGAACCTAAAGCCGGACTGGCAGTCGTAGGGCGGTGAGTTTTATTAAGGAATACCCATGAACAAAGCACTGACGCTGTCCACCGCCATCGCCGCTGCCCTGCTGATCAGCGCCTGCTCCCACCGCGCACCGGCCGCCAAGGCGGTCAAGCCGCCCCCCGCGCCCCATGTGACCCTGGTGCCTGACGACAAGCACGCCAGCCTGACGTACCGCCATGTCGGCGGCAACGGCAACAACCCGGTCACGTTCTTCTTCAGCAGCCCGGAAGTGCCGAACGACTTCATGACCGTCGCCGGCGAGCCGGTGTTCGATGCCACCTACCTCAAGAAAATCCCCGCCTACCTGCGGCGCATGGCCCCCGGGACCGATGTGATCGACCAGTTGGTCAGCGCCGGCCAGCCGATCAAGGTCCGGGCCAAGGTCAAGGAGTCCACCTTTGTCTTCAACGGCATCCCAATCCCCCTGGGCGCCAGCAAGCAGCCGCCGGTCCAGGTCTTCACGCCCAAGCCGTTGCAGACCTACCTCATCGAAACCGTGCTCGCCGATGGCTACACCCTGAGCATCTACGAACTGTCGATGTCGGGTGAGCGCACCCTGGTGTCACCGACGCCCTGAGGCGACGGCCTGGCCGGCGCGATACTGCATCCGGGCTAGCGTGTTTGATACGCAACTTAGATCAAAAAATGATTTCACACGGCTGGGCCAGCCGCTTAAGTTCGCTCCTGACCGACCCCTGCCAGGTGGAGGCAAACCCTCTCTCTGGTCACGGTCAGGATCTCCCCCATGGCATACGCACTGCGCTTCACCCCTTGGCTGGTCTCATTGCTGTTCGCCCTGCTGCTGGTGCTCAGCGGTCTGCTGGGCAACGCTCAGCCACACCCTCAGAACATCACCCCCGACCTGTCCAAGCTTAGGGCCCAGAACGCCAGCGACTCCGCTGCAGATGGGTTGCTGGCATAGTGCCTGCCACGCAGCAGCGAGCCCTCTGCGACGGGGGCCTTGGTTGTTTTTATCGACCGGGTGCGTGAAAAAAAAGCGCCCGTAGTCGGTTGTTTCACAAGGCTTTCCTGGCGCGCAATCCACGCCTCGCCGTCGCCCCTCGAATGCCTTGGCACCGCCCTTGCTCTAGCGCCGATACCTTCCCTTCCTCATGCAGGATCAGCGCCTTGTTCAAGTCCAATGTTTTAGCCGGTGCCGTTGCACTCGCCGCCCTTAATCCGTCCTCGCTGGCATTCGCCCAGGACAGCCGCGAACCTCGCGTCGAAGACGAGCAGCTCGACAGCGTGGTGGTGATCGGCACCCGCCGCAGCGATGTGACGGCGCTGCAGAGCTCGGCGCCGGTGGATGTGATTTCCGCGGCGCAGTTGCAAGACTCCGGCGCCGCCAACCTGGGCCAGGCGCTGGCCAGTCTGTTGCCCTCGTTCAGCTTTCCGCAGAACGTCAACGGCGCCTTCGCCCAGGAGGTGCCGCCAGGGGTGTCGCTGCGGGGCCTGGGCTCGGATCAGGTGCTGGTGCTGGTCAACGGCAAGCGCCGGCACACCGGGTCGACGGTGACCCGGCAGAACTACGCGGCCAAGGGCGGCGTGCCGGTGGACATCAGCCTGTTCCCGCTGGATGCCATCGAGCGGGTGGAAGTGCTGCGTGACGGCGCCTCGGCCCAGTACGGCTCGGACGCCATCGCCGGGGTGATCAATATCGTGCTCAAGGGCGCGGATCAGGGCGGCAAGCTGGGCTATCGCCTGGGTGAATACAAAAAGGGCGATGGGCTGTCGCGCAAGCTCAGCGGCTGGAAGGGTTTCGCCCTGCCGGGGGATGGCTTCCTGACGGTGAGCTTCGATGCCGGCGAGTCGGACCCGGCCAACGACACCAACCCGGACAATCGGGTGCCGGCCAGCAACCCCTTGCGTGACTGGCGCTTCGGCGTCGGCAAGGTGTCCGACCAGTACAACCTGCTGCTCAACAGCGAGGCCTCCCTGAGTGAGCGCCTGAGCGCCTACGGCTTCGCCACCTGGTCGCACAAGAACAGCGACGCCGAGGCCTCGCTGGTGCTGCCGGGGGACCGGCGCAACATTGCCTCGGTCTACCCCAACGGCTACTGGCCGGTGACCCGCTATCGCCTCGAAGACTACGCCGCCACCACCGGCCTGCGCTTCGAAGACCCGGGCCTGGGCAAGTTCGACCTCTCGGCCAACTACGGGCGCAACGAAGTCGACTCCACCTACTACGACACCCTGAATGCCAGTTGGGGCCCCACCTCGCCAACCCGTTTCGACACCGGCAGCCGCATCAACTCCCAGGCCAACCTGGGGCTGGACTGGGTCAAGGACTTCGCGGTCGATGGCCTGCACGGCCCGCTGACCCTGTCCAGCGGCCTGGCCTATCGCTGGGAACAATACGAATTGCAGGCCGGGGAAGCCGCCGCCTCGGAAAACCGCTGGTACCCGCACCCGGCGGGCGGCTTCTACACCCCGGCCAGCTCCGGGATCACCCCGGTGGACGCCGGCCGCCTGTCGCGCAATGTGTTCGGCGGCTATGTCGATGCCGAGGCCCAGGTCACCGAGAAATTCAACGCCGGGGTGGCCCTGCGCTCCGAGCATTATTCGGACTTCGGCGACACCACCAACGGCAAGCTGTCCCTGCGTTATGACTTCACGCCCAAGGTCGCGCTACGCGGCAGCCTGAGCACCGGCTACCGCGCGCCCTCCCTGGTGCAGGCCGGGTATCAGGCCTCCGGCATCCAGATCGTGCAGACCGGCGCGGTGTACGACTCGGTGTTGCAGCGCACGCTGCGGGCCGACGGGCCGATCGCCGCGGCCCTGGGCGGCAAGGCGCTGAAGCCGGAACAGTCGAAGAACATCTCGGTCGGCCTGGTGCTGCGCCCGCTGCCCGAGGCCAGCATCACCCTGGATGCCTACCGCATCGACATCAACGACCGCATCACCCCTTCCGAAAACCTGACCGGTGCCGACGTGGTGGCGGCCCTGGCGGCGGCAGGCATCACCGGCGTCAACAGCGCGACCTTCTTCACCAACGTCCTCGACACCCGCACCAAGGGCCTGGAACTGGGGGGCAAGTACCGCCTCACCCTGCCCCGAGGCACCCTGGACCTGAGCGCGGGTTTTGCCCACACCGAGACCGAAGTCACCAACGCGCGGGATGTGGGGCGCTTCGCCTCGAGCCGGATCATGGGCCGCACCGCCATCGGTGTGCTGGAAGACAACGTGCCGGAGAACAAGTTGATCTGGGGCCTGCACTACGCCTTCAACGGCTTCGAGGCCAACTTCAACCAGCGCCGCTACGGCGAGTACACCACCCGTGGCACCACCGCCAGCACCGACCAGACCTTCTCCGCACAATGGATCAGCGACCTGGACCTGAGCTATCGCTTTGCCGCAGGGCTGCGGGTGGCGGTTGGCGCGCAGAACCTGTTCGACAGCCACCCCGACAAACTGGACGCCACCGGCAGCGGTCCCTACGGCATTGCCAAGTACTCCACGGTGTCGCCGGAAGGTCATCAGGGCGCGTTCTACTACACCAACCTGAGCTACGCGTTCTGATGCGCGCCCCTATCCAGCCTTGGCGCCGGCTGACACGGATCGGCGCCCTGCTCTGCGCCGGGCTGCTCGCCGGCAGCCTGGCCCAGGCCCAACCCCAGGTACTGGATGCCGGCCGGATCGGCCAGGGCCTGGATCGCCTGGCGGTCCTGGGCAGCGTGCTGTACATCGCCGCCCACCCCGACGATGAGAACACCCAACTGCTCGCCTGGCTGGCGCAGCAGCGGCATTACCGCACCGCCTACCTGTCGCTGACCCGTGGCGATGGCGGGCAAAACCTGCTGGGTAACGAGCAGGGCACTGCCCTGGGCCTGATCCGCTCCCGGGAGTTGCTCGAAGCTCGCCAGGAAGATGGCGCCGAGCAACTGTTCGGCCAGGCCAGGGACTTCGGCTTCAGCAAGACCTCGGCAGAAACCCTGCGCACCTGGGGCCGGGAACAGACCCTGGGCGATCTGGTGTGGGCCATTCGCAAATTCCAGCCCGACGTCATCATCACCCGCTTCCCCGGCGACAGCCGCGCCGGTCACGGTCATCACCAGGCGTCTTCGCTGCTGGCCCAGGAGGCCTTTCGCGCGGCGGCCGACCCACGGCGTTTTCCCCAGCAGTTGAGCGAGGTGCAGCCCTGGCAAGCCAAGCGCCTGCTGTGGAATACCTGGAAGTCATTTCTGGGCAGCGGCGACACCACCGCACCCGGCCAATTACAGGTCGACATCGGCGGCTTCAACCCCAGGCTCGGCCTGAGCTATGGCGAAATAGCCGCCCTGAGTCGCAACCACCACCAGAGCCAGGGCTTCGGCAGCGCCCCACAGCGTGGTCGGCTCATGGAGTCCTTTGCCCTGCTCGACGGCCAGGCACCGCAACAGGACCTGTTCGACGGCGTGGACAGCACCTGGAACCGCCTGCCCCAGACCCAGGCCATCGCCCGGCAGGTCGAGCAGCTGCAACGGGAATACGACAGCGCCGCACCGGCCAGGTCCGTCCCGGCGCTGGCGCAACTGCACCGGCAACTGCTGGGGTTACCCGCCGGCCTGTGGCGCGAACGCAAGCTGCAAGAAGTACAGACGCTGCTGCTGGCGGCGGCGGGCGTGTGGCTGGAAACCACAGCCGGTGCGGCGCACTTCCCGGCTGGCAGCGCCATTCCCGTGCGCACTGAAATCCTCCTGCGCAGCGCGGTCGAGGTGTCAGTGCTCAGTGCCGGCGAGCACCGTCCATTGCAGATTGACCAGCCGCTGTGGCTGAACGGCTCGGCCCATGGCCTGCAGGTCAGCACGCAACTGACCATCGCCGGGCAGGTGCTTGAGGTGCAGCGCGAGATCCAGTTCAAGCACGTTGATCCGATTCGTGGCGAGGTCTATCGCCCGGTGCAGTTCACCCCGCCGCTGACACTGACCCCGTCGAGCACGGCCTACCTGTTTGGTGACGATCGCCGGCGGCGGATCGAAGTCCAGCTGCACGCTTTCGTCGACGGACTCAATGGTGTGTTGCAGCCGCAAGCCCCGGCCGGCTGGCGCATCACCCCCGAGCAGCAGCCGTTCAGCCTGCGGCGCAAGGACGACGAACTGACCCTGGGCTTCGACCTCGAACCCGAGGCTCAGCCGCAGAACGGCGAGCTGCGCTTTCAGGCCAGGGTCGACGGCCAGGTGCTGGACAAGGCCCTGGCAACCGTCGACTACGGGCATATCCCGGAATTCGACTGGTTCCCCCCGGCCACGGCAACCCTGATCAAATTCGACCTCAAGCGCGGCGGTGAACGCATCGGCTACCTGCCCGGTGCCGGCGACCGCCTGCCGCAGATGCTGCGGCAACTGGGCTATCAGGTCGACGAACTGAAAGCCGAGACCCTCTCCCGACAATCCCTTGCCGAGTACGACGCCATCGTCACCGGGGTCCGGGCCTACAACGTCAATCCGGCACTCGCCGCGGCGCGCACCCAACTGCTGCAGTACGTCGAGCAAGGCGGCGTGCTGCTGGTGCAATACAACACGCTGGCGCCCCTGCCTGCCGAACCGCTGGGGCCCTACCCCTTCACGATCACCCGCGACCGGGTCACCGAAGAGGACGCCGCGGTGCGCCTGCTGCTGCCGGAGCATCCGCTGCTGAACCACCCCAACCCCATCACCGAGCACGATTTCGACGGCTGGGTGCAGGAACGCGGGCTGTACTTCGCCAGCAATATCGACCCGCGCTATCAACGCCTGCTGGGCATGCACGACCGCGGCGAACAGGAACTGAGTGGCGCACTGATCAGCGCGCAGGTGGGCCGGGGCCGCTTCATCTACGCGCCGCTGTCGTTCTTCCGCCAACTGCCGGCAGGCGTGCCGGGCGCGGCACGCCTGCTGGCCAATCTGTTGGCGAAGTGAGGGGGCATCTACCTCAAGTGCCGGGTGGCAGCCCAGGCTCCCTGAAGCACGCGCGTCCCTGCAAGGCACCACGCCAATCCGTCGTACCTTGCTAGACTGCGCGCCGCAGACTGTCCACGGCCAACCAGGGGAAGCTTTATGAGTAATCCAGTTCCGGGCGTCACTTTTTCATTGAGCTCAATGGGCGACTTCTCGATACCGTCCCAGGCCCGGGCAATCATCCAGTGCCTCGACAGCGCCGCCGCCAGTGTCCGGCCCACCCGCTTCGGCGCCTTCGAGGGGCGCCAGCCCTGGGTCGATGTGGAAGAACCGCTGCGCTTTCTGGCGCAGCCGGGCACCTCGGCGACGGCGGGAAGCCTGGTGCTGGAGGCAGGCAGCCACCTTGGCTACCAAGTGCAGTGGAACCATTCGACCCCGCCATCGTTTCCATTTGTCAGTGGTTTCCTGATGCGCAAAGCCTTCAGCAAAAAGCCCGCAATGCTTGACGACTTCCTGGCCTTGATCAAGCAGCTGGCGGCCTGTAGCAACACGCTGTATGGCGACATCCGCAGCATGGAATTCGCCGGCTGGGACACCCCGTTCAACCTCCACCTGCGCCTGCCGGAAATCCCCAACATCTCGCTCTACGGCAAGCCCTATATCGAGCTGTTCGGCAGGCAAGCCATAGAACGTGCGCCGTTCCAGCGTGTGGAGCAGCTTGGCGACGATCTCTATTGGCTGGAGGCCACCGCGCAGATCACCGACCCGGTGCCGGACGAGGTCCGGCTGGCGATCCGCAGGCACTTTGGCGAAGACGCGTTCATGGCCGGGAAGAAGTGGCGCTACAGCGAGGGGCGGCATCCGGAGTTTGGAGGCTGAGGAGTGGGTGCAGGGCGGATTGACCGATGGGTCGCCACTCTCAGGCACCGGCACAGGTAAATTCGTTTTCCTTCGCAAAATCTCTGTTAAAAACCTATACATAAATATACATTTGTATAGGTTTTAAGCTCTAAAACTGCCATGTATCCGCTGTGGGGCCCCTTCCCATGCCGGATAAACCTTTGCTCAACAGACCTTTGCGCCGGATACCCCTCATGAACGCGACTCGCCGACTGTGCCTGGTGCTGGGCGACCAGTTGTCCTTTGACCTGGCCTCGCTGCAGGGGCTGGATGCGCAGCGCGACACGGTGTTGCTGGTGGAGGTGATGGAGGAAGCCAGCCACGTGCCCCATCACCCGCAGAAGATCGTGCTGATTTTCAGTGCCATGCGCCATTTTGCCCAGGCGTTGCGCGAGCGGGGGTTGCGGGTGCAGTACGTGACCCTGGATGACCCGCACAACACCGGCTCGGTGCCGGGGGAGTTGCGCCGCTGGCAGGCGCTGTTGCAGGCCCAGGCGCTGTACCTGACCGAGTGCGGCGACTGGCGCCTTGAGCAGTCGATCAAGGACTGCGGGCTTAGCATCGAATGGCACGCCGATACGCGTTTTATCTGTTCCCGCAGCGAGTTCGCGGCCTGGGCCCAGGGCAAGAAACAGCTGCGCATGGAGTTCTTTTACCGTGAGATGCGGCGCAAGAGCGGGCTGTTGCTCAATGGTGACGGCAGCCCGGTGGGCGGTGCCTGGAACTTTGATGCCGACAACCGCAAGGCGCTGCCCAAGGGAACGAAGGCGCCCTACCCGGCGCGGTTTGCCACGGACGCCATGACCTGCGAGGTCCTGGAGTTGGTGGCCGCACGCTTCTCCAGCCACTACGGCTCCCTGGAGCGCTTCGACTACCCGGTGACCCACGCCGAGGCCCTGGCGCTGTGGGAGCACTTTCTGGATTTCGGCCTGGCCGGGTTTGGCGACTACCAGGACGCCATGGCCAGCAACGAACCGTTTCTGTTTCACGCCCGCATCAGCGCCGCGCTGAATATCGGCCTGCTGGATGTCCGCCAGGTGTGCAGCGATGTGGAGGCGGCGTACTGGTCGGGCAGGATTGCCCTGAATGCCGCCGAAGGCTTTATCCGCCAACTGATCGGCTGGCGTGAGTACGTGCGCGGCGTGTACTGGCTGAAGATGCCCGACTACGCCCAGGGCAATGCCTTCGGCAACCAGCGGCCGCTGCCGGAGTTCTACTGGACCGGCGCCACCCGGATGAATTGCATGCGCCAGGCCATCGGCCAGAGCCTGGAGCATGCTTACGCCCATCACATTCAGCGGCTGATGGTCACCGGCAATTTTGCCCTGCTGGCCGGGATCGCGCCGAGCCAGATCTGCGAGTGGTACCTGGCCATCTACATGGACGCTTTCGACTGGGTCGAACTGCCCAATACCCTGGGCATGGTCATGCACGCCGATGGCGGTTACCTGGGCTCCAAGCCCTATTGCGCCAGTGGCCAGTACATCAAGCGCATGTCGGATTACTGCCGCGACTGCGCGTACAAGGTCACTGAAAGCACGGCCGACAATGCCTGCCCCTTCAATGCGCTGTACTGGCACTTCCTGATGCGCCACGGCGACTTGCTGCGGGGCAACCCACGCATGGGCATGCTCTATAAAAACCTCGACCGCATGCCCGAGGCCAAGCAGCAAGCGCTCTGGCAACGCGGCCAGCATCTGCTCGCCACCCTGGACGCCGGGGACCCGCTGTGAAAAAGAGCGAACTGCCGGTCAAGACCTGCGCGACCTGCGGGCTGCCCTTTGCCTGGCGCAAGAAATGGGCGCGCTGCTGGGATCAGGTGCGCTATTGCTCGGAGCGCTGTCGACGGCAAAAAAAACGGTGAGTGGCGCCGCGCCTGCAACGCCGGGTCGTCGCGGCGTCGCCTTGGGCTGGCTGCCTGCAACGTCCAGCACCCGGCACCTGGAGCCCGGGCTGCTACGCTGAAAATCTCACCGGGGCTGGCGCTGCTGATGGCCCGTGAGTGGGATTTGCACCGGTTTTCGACGCCACCACTTGAGGCCTATCGACTATGCAGAAGCTCTGGAATCGCTATGTGGAACGGCTGGAGAACGATCTCAATACGCAGATCTTCGACAACGTGAAAAACCTGGTCGTCTGCGCCCTGCTGTTTGCCGCGGGGACCGATGCGCTCAGGGGCACCCATGATCTGTTCCTGGGGCTGCTGGTTTCCAGCATGGCAGGCTGGGGCCTGATCGGCTTATCGACCCTGTTGTGGCTGCTCAATGTCAGTGACGGGGTTCGACGGCTGGCCAAGCTGGAATATCACCTGGCGCTGCAACTGGGCCTTATCGTGATCTACCTGGTGGTTGCGGAGCGCATCGTGGAGATGGTCTGGGGGTTTCGCTCGCACTGAGGGGTAATGACCCCGGCCTGACAACCCGCCGTTGGCGTGGCGGGGGTCAAGCCAGAGTGTGATCCCCTAGGGCACCGTGACCTCGGCTTGACCACTCGCCGCCAGTGCGGCATGGACAAACCCCTCGGCCTTTTTGCGCTCGACGAAGGCCCGCACATACGCCGCCCCTGCCGCGCGCTGGCGAGGCACGGCCAGGGCCTGGCGGATCGCGGTGAACGCGCCGTCCAGCACCCGGTAACGCCCATCGGCAGCGGCCACCTGTTGCAGGGGCTGGCGCACGCCGGCGGCGGCATCCAGGCCCTGCTCGACGTACAGCTCCACCGCCGCCGCGGAGGTCTCGGCCCGCTCCAGTTGCGCGTGCTGCAAGGTCCGACTGAGGAACAGGTCGTACGCCGCGCCGCGGCCGACCGCGAGACGCAGCCCGGGCTGATCCAGATCTTCGACCTTGAGGTACGCCGAGTCGCTCGCGACCAGGTAGGTGCCTTCGATCATCACGTAGGGTTCGCTGAACGCGATCTGTTGCTCGCGCACCGGCTCGATGGCCAGGAACGCCAGGCTCCAGCTGCCCTGCTCCAGCGCGGCAAACACTTTGCCGGCGGCGTCGAAGGTCAGCAGCTCCAGGCGCACCTCCAGCTCCTCGGCCAAGGCCTTGGCCAGGGCCACGGATACCCCCTGTAGCGAGCCATCCCGGGCCTGCTGCGCCAGTACCGGATTGCCGAGATTGATGGCCGCGCGCAGCACGCCGCCAGGGGCCAGGTCTTGAAGAACCGCAGGGGTGATTGCACTCATGATTTGCTCCAGGATCAGGGTCGGGTTCGTGCAGCGCGCTCTAGGCGCCCAGGCGCTTGAGCCATTCGAGGGAGGTCAGGGTCGGGCCGCAAGGTCGGTATTCACAACCGATCCAGCCGGCGTAACTGTGCTGTTCCAGTGCCGCGAACAAGGCCGGAAAATCCATGTTTCCGGTTCCCGGCTGATGACGCCCCGGGCAGTCGGCGATTTGCACATGCACGGTTCGCTCATGGAACCGCGCCAGCACGGCAGCCGCATCCGCTGTCAGCAACTGGGCATGGTACAGATCGAGAATCAGCCCGACACCGGGGAAGGCCTCCAGCACCTGTTGTGCCTTGTCGAAGTCGGACAGGTAGTAGCCGGGCACCTCCTGGGCACTGATCACTTCGATCAGCGGCCGCAGCCCCTGGTCTTCGAAGTACTTGACCGCATACTCCAGGTTGCCGCCGAAGGTCGAGGCCGCATCGTCCCGGGTGGTGACGCCGGACATGATGTGCACATCCAAGCAGCCCAGTGTCCTCCCATAGCGGACGGCCTGCGCCAGGCCCGTGCGAAACTCCTGCTCCTTGCCGTGCTGGGCGGCCAGGCCTTTGCTGACACCGGCCGGTGCAGCGAACTGAATCAGCGGCAGCGCGTGCTGGGCCAGGTGATCCGCCAGCAGGCTGGCGTCGAACTCATAGGGCGATGGGAACTCCACCGCCCGAAAACCTGCGGCCGCAGCCGCTTCGATGCGTTGCAGAAACGGCCATTCATTGAACTGAAAACCAAGGTGAGCATTGAACTTGAGCACTGGGTAAACCTCCATCCTGGGAAAAACGGATCATCCGCCTGGAGCTCTTTGCAGCGCTCCGGCACTGCGCCATCGGCGTATTCAACAAGGGCCTGTACCACGATTGCCCGCCAGCCCACCCGCAGTCGCTGCGTATGGTATTTTCCACCTCCAGTCCGCCAGGGCCCCTGGGCCACCGCCAAGAGACTGCGGCCACTCCTTCGAGAAAGAACCCGTGATCAAGAAAGACCTCGCCTTGCAACTGGCCCCCCGCGTCCTCGACCTGGTTCGCGCCCGATCGATGCAGACCGGTGAGCCCTTGCGCGAGCAGACCTTCGCCGAGGCCCTGGGGGTTTCGCGCTCCCCTGTGCGGCGGGTGTTTGCCTTGCTCGCCGAGTGGGGCCTGGCGATCCACGAACCCAATCGCGGTTACTTTCTGAATCAGGACGCCGCGCAGATTCAGCAAGCGGCGGTCCCTGTTGCCAGCGACCCTTTCGACGACTTTTACCTGCGGGTGGTCGACGACATTCTGAGCGGCGAAATACCCGCCCATTTTTTTGAAGCACAACTGCTGCGCCGCTATGCAGTGCCGCGCGGGCAACTGCTCAAGGTATTGAACCGGCTGGCCGGCGAAGCCATGGTCGAGCGCAATCCCGGCCAAGGCTGGAGCCTCAAGGACTTCGTGCACAACACCCAGGCCCACATCCAGAGCTACCGCTTCCGCATGGCCATTGAGCCGGCCGCGCTGCTCGAGCCTGGCTATCAGGTCAATCACAGCGCGTTTGCCAAGGCCCGGCAGCAACAACAGGCCCTGCTCGACGGAGAGATCCAGACCTTGTCCCGCGCCCAACTGTTCGAGATCGGCGCGCAGTTTCACGAACTGATCGTGCAGGGCTCCGCCAATACCTTTTTCATCGACGCCATCCGCCAGCAAAACCAGCTCCGGCGCTTTATGGGCTACACGGCCAACGTCGATCGCACGCGTCTTGCGGCGCAATGCCGGGAACATATCCATTTGCTCGACCTCATCGAATCCGATCGGCGTGAAGAGGCCGCGCACTTTCTCTGGAAGCATCTGGACCACGTAGGCCGGCTCAAGACTCAGCAGGACGAGGTGCCCGCAAGCAACGCGATGTCGCCTGCACAGGACGATTGAAACCTCCCCCGACGCCGCCCCAGTGCGTTGCGGCGCAGCTTAGCACGATTGTTTCCTGTTAATACAAGATACAAAACAAACGATAAGCCCACCCCAAAGGGTGGGCTTACGCAGGCGTCGATGTGCAGGCTTTACCCCGGCCGGCCACAAGGGCTGGCTCAATCGTCCAGGGCTTTCTCGATCAAGGGGTCCAGCGCGACACGTGCCTGGCTCGAGAGTGATGCGGCCAGGAGGTTGACCGCGTCGATCACCTCGTCGCGCTCCAGGGTGTAGAGGAAGCCATGCTTGCGATTGAGCCCGGCGATCAGCTCGAGGAACGTGGCGATGGCCGCGGTGACCCGTTGGCTGTAGGCGCCCTCGTCGCCCCGGACGTCTTCAGCCTCGCGCACCTGGCGCAACGCCGCGATGTAGGCCGCGTGCACCTTCTTGACCAGGGCCGGGGCAAACCCTTCGCGGCCGTCCCAATGCCGCAGTGGGTTGTCGAGGTTCTCCGCCAGCCATTCGGGCTTGCGCGGTTTGCTCAGTGTCAGGTCCACCTGCGGCGCCTTCTTGTACGCCTTGCGCACCGCCGCCGCGACATCTGCCGGCAGGCTGTCCAGGCTCAGGCTGGTCAGGCTCGCCAGCGCAGCAGGCGCGGGGAAATCATCCGGGGTGTAGCCGAACAGGTCACAGAACCACAGCGCTTCAAGCTTCGCCAGCTCACTCAATGCCCCCAGCCCGCTCAGGGTCCCGGGGGCGCCGAACAGGTGCAGGTATTCGATGTGGGGGAAGGTGTCGACCACCTCCGCCAGGTCAAGCGCGCTCACCTTGGCCACCACCAGCCCGCGCAACTGGTCGAGCCCCTGTACCGCAGGCACCGTGCCGGTGGCCTGCAGCGAGATCCAGCGCCCGTTCTGGGCGGCCACCACGGTCAGCATCGGGCGCACATCAGCTGCAGGCTGGCTGAGGTCCTCGCTGGCGCCCAAGCGGTTGAGCGCGCCCTGGCCGTGGACGATCAGGGTGGTCAGGCTCTTGGGCAGGACCAGTCGTTCAAGGCCCGCGATGTCGATCACCAGCCGTTCAAGGCAGGTGGCCGAGAAGTCGAGCTCGCGCTGATCGTGCTTGAGCAGCGACAGCTCGGTGACCAGGGGCGCGCTGCGCAGAAAAGGGATCAGGTCGTCGCGCCAGGCGTGCAGGAACACCTGGTGCAGCAGCGGCCAGGCACGCAATGAGGCCATGTTGAAATCGCCGCTGATGCGGTAGGCCGCGTCATCGCTGAAGCGCGAGGCGGCCCTGACGCGCATTTGCATCGGCTGCTCGTTGTCGGCACAGAGGAGCCCCGGAGCAGTGACCAGGGCGTCGCTGTCCAGGCTGGCCTTGAACGTCTGGGTCAGCTCGCCGGGCAGCGCATTCCAGACAGACTGGCGGGCGATGAGATCGCCGAAGTCCCAGCCGCCATAGCTGTTGGATTCGCTGCTGCCCCGCGGCGGCAGGATGCCGATGCTGCAATACGCCTCCGGCACGGGCAAGGCCAGGTGCATGACGATTTCCTGGTCGTTCCAGAACATGAAGTTCTTCACGAAGCGCGGGGCATCCGCCACATCATCCAGCGTCGGCATCTGCTCGCCGGTCCAGTCCAGCAATGCCACCGTGACCTGTTGCTTGTCGGGGTCGAGCGCCAGGATCTGGCACGCGCCAAAACGGCCAATGCGCGCAATCGGAAAACCCAGCACCTCGCCAGGTGCCGGCATCTGCTTTGCCATGGGTAAAGTCCTCGATAAAGGCGCCGTCCTCGCGCCCGAACCGGCGAGTCTATAGGGCCGGCTTTTCAGTGGCGAGACCCGTCGCCGGCTGATGGCCGAGTACTGCCAGGCCGCGTTGACGACGGGCCTGGCGCGGCGGGGCAAGCCGGATCGCAACGCTGTATGTCGTTTTGTTGTTCGATCTGTATCTAACACACGGCTGTCGGGCGCCCTACTATCGGCGCCATCGAGTCGACTGCCTCGGCGCTGGCCAATACCCTCGGGTAAGGGGCCGGCGCAGTACCGATTCTCTTCTCTGTTTTCAGGAGTCACCCCATGCCCGAACTGTCCAACCTCGTCGCCTACGGCCTGATCTCCCTCGGCATGGTGCTGACCCCGGGGCCGAACATGATTTACCTGATCTCACGCTCGATCTGCCAGGGACGAATGGCCGGGTTGATTTCCCTGGGCGGCGTGGCGCTGGGCTTCCTGGTCTACATGCTGTGCGCGGCCCTGGGCATCACCGCCTTGCTGCTGGCGGTGCCCTATGCGTATGACGCCCTGCGCCTGGGCGGCGCGCTGTACTTGCTGTACCTGGCCTGGCAGGCGGTCAAGCCCGGCGGACGCTCCGCGTTCCAGGTGCGGGACCTGCCCCAGGACAGCCCGCGCAAGCTGTTCACCATGGGCTTTGTCACCAACCTGCTGAACCCCAAGGTCGCGGTCATGTACCTGTCGCTGATGCCGCAGTTTATCGACCCCACCGGCCCCGGTTCGGTGCTGACCCAGTCCCTGGTGCTGGGCTCGACCCAGATCGCCATCAGCGTGAGCGTCAATGCGCTGATCGCGATGATGGCCGGCTCCATTGCCGCCTTCCTCGCCGGCAAGCCGGTGTGGCAGTTGGTGCAGCGCTGGCTGATGGGCACAGTGCTGGCGGGCCTGGCGGTGCGCATGGCGGTTGAAGGGCGGCGCTGAGGCGAGTTGCTGGGGGGTGGCTGCCCCGCCCCCTGATTCGGCCCAGCCCCGAGCGCCCGCCTGCCTCCAGCAGTTGCACAGCCCCGTCATGCAATTGAGCGGTCCGTTGCACCCTGTTCGGCAACGAAAAAAGGAGCCGAGGCTCCTTTTTTTCAAACATCGACAAGCGTCGAAGGTGCTGGCGAAATCAGTAACCCGCCCCGCCCTCCGGCTTGCCACTGACAATGCTCACTCCCGAACTGGTGCCCAGGCGCGTAGCGCCGGCTTCGATCATGGCCACTGCGGCCGCGTAATCACGCACCCCGCCCGACGCCTTGACCCCCATCTGCGGGCCGACGACGCGGCGCATCAGGGCGATGTCTTCGGCGGTGGCGCCACTGCGGCTGAAGCCGGTCGAGGTCTTGACGAAGGCCACCCCCAGTTCACGGCAGATTTCGCAGGCGCGGATCTTCTGCTCCTCGTCCAACAGGCAGGTTTCGAGGATCACTTTCAGTGGCACCGAACCGCAGGCTCGATGCACCGTGGCGATGTCGTCGCGCACCGTGTCCAACAGGCCCTCGCGCAACGCGCCGATATTGAGCACCATGTCGATCTCGCCCGCACCTGCGGCAATTGCCTGTTGGGCTTCGAAGGCTTTACTCTCGCTCAGCCCGGCGCCCAGCGGGAACCCGACCACCGCGCAGACCTTGACCTTCTGCCCGCTGAGCAATTGAGCGGCATAAGGCACCTGGCCCGAGTTCACGCACACGGAATAGAACCCGTACTCCTGCGCTTCTTTGCATAACACGGCGATCTGCTGCCGCGTCGCGTCAGGCGCCAGCAAGGTGTGGTCGATAAACGGTGCAAGTGCTGCGGGTGTGATTGAGGTCATGAAATCCGTTCCTGGTGAAGGAGCACGATGGGCGTAATACGTTAGAAAGCACGCCCAACAGATGTTAATATAATACCAACAAATGATGTAATTACAACATTACTAGCCGATCGGAATGCCTGTGGAAAGCAAACAATCAGAACGCATCAAACTGATCCAGCAAGCCCTGCAGGACCAAAAGGCGATCCATCTGCGGGAAATGGCCGGGTTGCTGGAAGTCTCGGAAATGACCCTGCGCCGGGATCTCAACCGCTACCCGGACAAGTTCCATCTGCTCGGCGGGCATATCACCCTGGCCTTCGACCCGGCCGACGCGCCCGACTACAAGGTCACGGAACAGGGCACCCGCCACGTGGAAGAGAAACGCCGCATCGGCAAGCTCGCGGCCGGGTTTATCAAGGGCGGCGACACGGTGTTCTTCGACTGCGGCACCACGGTGCCCTTCGTGATTGATTTCATTGCCGATGAGCTGGAGTTCACCGCGGTCTGCAACTCGCTCAACGTGCTGCTCAAGCTGCAACAGAAGCCCAACTGCAATATCGTCCTGTGCGGCGGCACCTTCCATCGCAAGAACCAGGTGTTCGAGCATGCCGACGAGAGCAGTATCCTCGACAGCGTGCGCTTGACCTGGGCCTTTATCTCGGCCGCAGGCGTCAGCGAAACCTTCGGCGTGACCTGTTTCAACTTCAATGAAGTCGCGGTCAAGCAGAAGGTCTTGCGCCAGGCCCAGCACTGCATGCTGCTGGCCGATCACAGCAAGTTCGACGTCGTGCGCACCGCGCATTTCGCCACCCTGGACCAATTCAACGTGGTGGTCTCCGACAAGAAGCTGCCCAAGCCCTACCGCGAACTGATCACCCAATACGGCGCGCAGTGGGTGGTCTGAACCACCCTCGCCGCCACACATCAGCCGCCCAGCTCATCGCGCAGGCGGCGCCGTTCTGCAGCCGACAGGTAGCCGGTGGTCACGTTGAACACTGCGCGTTGCCCGCCGGCCAATGAGCGCACATGGCCCTTGGCGTGTTCCGCCAGGTAGCCCTCGGGTTCGCAGGTGGCCGGCAAGACGAAGGCGGCCACGCCCTGGTCGGCGTTGTGCAGGATCCAGCGAGTGGCATGGGCGAACTGATCGGGTCGGTAGCGGGTGTAAAACGCCGGGCCTGCCGGGTGGTCCAGCAGAAAATGCGCATTGCCCGCGGTGTCGGCCGGGACCGAGTCAAAGAAACAGACGATTTCCGGGTCATGCAGCGCGGGCGTGTCCAGGGTCCTCAGGCGCGCGGGATCCTGGCTCAGCTGCGCCATGTAGGCCGACCACTCGGGGGTCGGCTTGACGTGGGCCGGCACGCTGCTGCGCACCCGCACCCGGGCTCCGGCCAGGGGCTCGACCAGGTTGCCCCCGGCAATGTAGGCGTAGTTCATGTGGGCCATGTACATCAATTCCATGGCCTTGCCCGCAAGGTTGGTGACCGCCATGCCGATATCAAACAGCCCCGAACCGGCGCGTAGGGTCAGGGTCGGGGTGGCCCGGTAATGGTCGCCAAAGCCCTGCACATACTCGTAGTCGCCACCCAGACGCAGGTACAGGCCCGCAGCGTCCTCGCCGACTTCGAGCCAGGCCGCGTCCATGGGCGCGCAAGGCATTTCGCCGTGCAGCGGGTGGTCATCCTCGGGAGCCGGGCAACCGTTGCGCAGCAGGCCGGCGTGGAACATAAAGCAGCCGTAGGTGCCGATCACCGTCGGGCTGGGCCTGGGCTGGCTGAACATATTGCGCATGGTCAGGTCGCAGCCATCGAAGGTCGCGGACCAGATCATCTGCCCCTGATAAGGCAGGGCCACCACCCGGCCACGGGCGTTCTCCAGCGCCAGGGCCTTGACCCCACTGGGGTAGGTCCAGGCCAGCACGCGAAAGTCGGCGGATTGCAGCAGGGTCTTTTCCACCCCGCTGAACTGCTCGGGAGACAAGGCCAGGGTGAAGGCATTCATGAGGCCACCACCGCACCGGCCCGAGGCTGCGTGGCACGACTGTGGCGCATGCAGGAATAGGCGTAGGCGACAATCACCACGAAGCACAGCAGGGGCACGCTGTAGGCCAGTTGCATATTGCCGTGGGTGGCGTCTGATAGCAGGCCCTGGAACACCGGAATCACCCCGCCGCCGACAATGCTCATCACCAGCAGCGAACCGCCGACGCTGGTGTCTTCACCCAGCCCTTCGATCGTCAGGCCATAGATGGTCGGCCAGCACGGCCCGAGGAAAATGCTCACCGCCACCGCCGCATACACCGCGCTGATATTCGGCACCAGGATGGTGTAGGCCAGCAGGACGATGGTCAGCACGCCGTAGATCGCCAGGACCTTGGCCGGGTGCAGCTTGCGCATCAGCAGGTTGGCGATCATCTTGCCCACGAAATAAGCGGCAAAGGTCGTCAGCAGGAACCAGGACGCGCTGCGCTCGTTCATCCCGCCCATTTGCATCGCCAGGCGAATGGTGAAGCTCCACACCCCGACCTGGGCCCCCACATACAGAAACTGCGCCAGCACCCCGAAGGTAAAGCGCGGGTTGCGCGACAGGCGCGCCAGGCTCTGGCCGAGGCTGGGCTTTTTCACGTCCGACCTGGCATTACCGCGGCACGCGGGGAAGCGGGTGATGGCGATCAGGATGAACATCAGCACCAGCACGGCGATCATCCATTTGTACGGCAGCAAGGTCGACTGGATCATTTCCAGCTGCTGGATGGCCGCCTCCGAGGCGCTCATCTGGGTCAGCTGTTCGTGGGTGGCGTCGGTGTCCTTGAACATCACGAAGCTGCCGACATACACCCCGGCCATGGCCCCGAACGGGTGGAAGGTCTGCGAGATGTTCAGGCGCCGGGTGCCGGTTTCACGCGGGCCCATCAGGGTCGAGTAGGTGTTGCAGGCGGTTTCGAGAAACGACAGCCCGCACGCGATCACAAACAGCGCCATCAGGAACATGCCGTAGGTGGCGGTGGATGCCGCAGGAAAGAACAGCGCGCAGCCCGCCATGTAGAACATCAGGCCGACCAGGATCGTGCTTTTGTAGCCGAAGCGGCGCACCACCATGGCCGCCGGAATCGCCACGAAAAAGTAACCCAGGTAAAACGCCGATTGCACGAAGGCGGTCTGGAAATCGCTGAGCAGGAAGGCTTTCTTGAAATGGGCGATCAACACGTCATTCATGCTGGCCGCAGCCGCCCACAAGGCGAAGATGCTGCACAGCAGCAAGAACGCGAACCAGGGCGTGCGGTTGAGGTAAAAGCCATCGGGGGTCTGTTGGAGCGGGACTTTTGTCATTGTTATTCTCCGTGGGATTCAGGGCGCATCAGCGCCACGCGGGTATGGTCAACTGCGTGAGCGGGGATCAACGCTCGTCAAAAAACTCGGCGAACCTGGCCGCATCGGGGTAGGAACTCTGGGTGCCAAGGGCGGTGACCGAGCAGGCGGAATACGCCACCGCCCGGGTCATGGCGGCACGCATGTCGCCGTGCTCGGTCCAGTAGTGGGCAAAGCAGCCGATAAAGGCATCACCGGCACCGGTGGTATCCCGGGCCACGACCTTGCGCCCCGGCACGTGAAACTCACCCTCCTCGCCCACATACAACGCGCCCTGTTCGCCCAGGGTGACGATGACGTGGCGAATGCCCTGGGCGGCCAATTCCCGGGCGGCACGCAGCGCACTCTCGGGGCCATCGACCGGCTTGCCGGTGATCAGCGCCAGTTCGCTTTCGTTGGGGATGAAAAAGTCTAGCTGCGCCAGGTGCTCACGGCTTAGCCCGGCGACCGCGGGGGCCGGGTTGAGCAACACTGGAATGCCGTGGCGCTTGGCAAAGTCGATGGCGTAATAGACGGTCGCCAGGTCGATTTCCAGCTGCAGCACCATCAGCCTGCATTCACGCAACGCCGCTGCTGCGGCGTCGATATCCGCCGGCTTCAAATGCGCGTTGGCGCCTTTGACAATCAGAATGCTGTTATGGGAATCGCTCTGCACGAAGATCGGCGCCACGCCGCTGGAGACGCCCGGCACCCGCGTGACATAACGCGAGTCGATGGCATGGCGCTGAAAATTGGCCAGGGTGTTATCGGCGAACATGTCATCCCCCAGCTTGGTCACCATCAACACCCCGCTGCCAAGCTTGGCCGCCGCCACCGCCTGATTCGCGCCCTTGCCGCCACAGCCCATGGCGAACCCCGGGGCCTCGAGGGTCTCGCCCTGCTGGGGCATCCGGTCGATATAGGTAATCAAATCCACCATGTTGCTGCCGATGACCGCGATCTTATTCATGGATATCTTTACCTTGTGCACGTCGTGGCAAGCACCACAGCGTTATTATTTTTGTTATTTAAATAACATTTGATGTGACTATTCAACCTTTTTCTTGTTGCCGTGCAAAAATCTGACCGCCGCCCGGGCGGTTCGCAGAAACAAAAACGCAGCCCAAAGGGGCTGCGTTGTGATGGGCATTGCTGCTCCACTGCTGGACACCGGCCCCCTGGATTTGCGCAACAGACGGCGGGTTGTCCGACAGCGACGGGGCGTGGGCACTGCGGCGGCATCAGCGCCAGGCCCAACACCCGGACCTGGCGTGTGCTGTATATCGCCTACGAGCGCCTTGGCAGCATCCGCGCCAGGGTGTTGTCACGTACCCAGTAATGATGGAACAGGCCGGCGCCGGCATGCAGAGCGATCAGCCAGTAGCCGGCGCTGCCGATCAGCTCATGCCACTCCTTGAATTGCCTCGCCAGGTCGGGGTCCACCGCCAGCGGCGACGGCAGCATGAAGCCGAAGTACGGCACCGGTTTGCCGGCAGCGCTGAGCATCAGCCAGGCCAGGGCCGGGGTCACGATCATCAACAGGTACAGGGCCAGGTGGGTTGCCCGCGCCAGCCCATTCTGCCAGGCCGGTGGCTTCGGCTCGATCGACGGGCGCGGCGTCAGGCGTCCCAGCAAACGGACCCAGACCAGGGCGAAGATAGCGATCCCCAGCACGGCGTGCATGCCCAGCAACGGCGCCTTCAGGGCATGCCCGCGCGGCAGCAGCCCCTTGAGTTCGATGCAGCCGTAAACCCCGACAAACAGCGCCAGCATCAGCCAGTGCAAGGTCATCGACAGTGTTGTGTACCGCTGTGTTTCTGAAGCATTAGTCATCACAGGCTCCGTCAGGATGAGGGGCGATTGCCCAATCGTTCGTGCAACCGCAGTTCGGCTTCACACCGATGTTACGCACGCACCCTGCCTGGCCAGTCTTAAGGGAGTCTGAAGATGCCCGCGAAAACTGTTTTGGCCACCTTCAGATTCGCTTAAGAAACCGCTCCGATACTCCTCCTTACTCAATTAGGGAGGCGCGCTGCCAATGCCCGATTTCAACTGGAACATCCCCCTGCCCCTGCGTTTTGGCAAAGCCGACAGCGCACCGATGACCCTGACCCGAGCCTTGGCCGACGAGGGTTCGCGTCCCGCCTTCGAAGCCTTTATCCAGCAACGTTTCCGCAAGGCCCATGGCGCCGATATCCGCCATTTCATGCCGCAGCTGTTCGGCCTGAGCGATGACCGCGGGCAGCTGTGTGCCGTGGCCGGCGTGCGTGTGGCCAGTGACGAGCCGCTGTTCCTGGAACGTTACCTGGACGAGTCGATCGCGCCACTGATCAGTGCCGCCGCCGATCAGCCGGTCGACCGCGAAGGCATTGTCGAGGTTGGCAACCTGGCGGCCAGTGACACCGGCAGCGCCCGCCTGAGCATCATCGCCATCACCTACCTGCTGGCCATGGGCGGACTGGAGTGGGTGGCCTTCACCGGCAACATCGGCCTGGTCAACAGCTTCCACCGCCTGGGCCTGAAGCCCGTCACCCTGTGTGCCGCCGACCCGCAACGCCTGGGGGACGACCGCCATCACTGGGGCAGTTACTACGAAAGCCAACCCTGGGTACACGTCGGCAATATCCGCGCCGGCTTTATCCATCTGCGCAACATGGGCCTGTTCGCCCGTCTCGGATTGTCCTGTGCCCTTGAGGAGTCCAGTCATGTCGCTTGAAGTGGAGCGCTTCCAACACACCTTGCGCGAGCATGCCGAGACCCGGGGCTTTGATATCGCCCTGTGGGACGACCACTTGCGGATCGACTACGCCACGCTGTATGCCGAAGTGCTGTATCGCCAGGAATGCCTGCGCGAAGAGTCGGTCAGTGTGGTCGCCCTGGCCCTGGACAATGGCGCCGAAGCCCTGCTGTGGGACCTGGCCATTCTGTTCGAAGGGCTGACCTGCCTGACCCTGCCGACCTTCTTCAGCCCCGCACAACGCCGCCATTGCCTGGAACAAAGCCAGGCGCAATGGGTGATCGCCGAGTCGCCGCTGGACGAAGAACTGCAAAGCGCCGGCTACCTCAAGAGCGGCACGATCTGGCGACGCTCGTTCAGCGCTCCAAGCCCACTGCCCGCGGGCACCGCAAAACTCACGTTCACCTCAGGCACCACCGGCACACCCAAGGGCGTTTGCCTGAGTGCCGACAGCCTGCTGCAAGTGGCACGCGAGCTGGAGCACGCCAGCCGCCCCAGCTTCGCGCAGCATCATTTGACCCTGCTGCCGGTGGCCATTCTGCTGGAAAACCTCGGCTGTTATGCCGCGCTCTACGCCGGCGCCACCGTGAGCCTGCCCAGCCAGAAAAGCCTGGGCATCCAGGGCGCCAGCGGGGTCGATGTGCCGCGCCTGCTGGGCTGCCTGGCCACCCGCAAGCCCCACAGCCTGATCCTGGTGCCGCAGTTGCTGTTGCTCCTGGTCAGCGCCGCCGAGCAACACGCCTTTGACCCGCGCAGCTTGCGTTTCGCTGCGGTGGGCGGGGCCCGGGTCAGCCTCGGCTTGCTGGAGCGCGCGCAACGCCTGGGCATGCCGATCTATGAAGGGTATGGCTTGTCGGAATGCGCCTCGGTGGTCAGCCTCAACCGGCCCCAGGCCGCACGCCCCGGCAGTGTCGGCAAACCCCTGCCCCACGTTCAGATCCGCCCGGCCGAAGACGGCGAAGTCATGATCAAGAGCAGCGCGCTGCTGGGGTATCTGGGGGACGTGCCGCGCCGCGATCCCTGGTGGCCCAGTGGCGATCTCGGCGAGTTCGATGCCGACGGTTTTCTCTACCTCAAGGGCCGCAAGAAGCATCAGTTCGTCACCAGCTACGGGCGCAACGTCAACCCCGAATGGGTCGAGGCCGAATTGACCCAACGCAGCCATATTGCCCAGGCCTTTGTGCATGGCGAAGCGCTGCCGCAGAACCACGCCCTGCTCTGGCCCCGTCATCCCGATTGCAGCGACGAGGAACTGGCCGCCGCCGTCGCCCAGGCCAACCAGGCCCTGCCCGAGTACGCCCGGGTGCACCACTGGAGCCGCCTGGATCAACCCTTTACCACCGCCAACAGCCTGCTGACCGCCAACGGTCGGCCGCGCCGCGACGCCATCGCCGAGCGCTACCGAACACAGCTCGACACCTTCATGTCCTCCGAGGAAGCCCCATCATGAGTTTTTTCGACACCCTGCAAGAGGCCACCCAGGCCGAGCGCCAGGCGCTGTTCAACCTGCCGATCATCACCGATGCCCTACAGGGCCGGGTCAGCCTGGAAAGCTACCGCGCCTTCCTCGCACAGGCTTACTACCACGTGCGCCATACGGTGCCCCTGATGATGGCCTGCGGCGCGCGCCTGCCCTCACGCCTGGAATGGCTGCGCAAAGCCGTCTGCGAATACATCGAGGACGAATACGGCCACGAGCAGTGGGTTCTCAATGACATTGCCGCCTGCGGTGGCGACCAGGATGCGGTACGTGACGGCACGCCCTCACTGCCCATCGAACTGATGGTCAGCTTCCTCTACGACCTGATCGCCCGGGGCAACCCGGTGGGTCTGTTCGGCATGGTCAATGTGCTGGAAGGCACCAGCATTGCCCTGGCCACCCACGCCGCCGGCAGTATTCGCGAGCGCCTGGCCCTGCCGGAAAGCGCCTTCAGCTACCTCAGCTCCCATGGCTCGCTGGACATCGAACACATGCAGACCTATCGCCGGCTGATGAACACCCTGGAGGACCCGCAGGACCAGGCGGCGGTGATTCACGCCTCGAAGGTGGTGTACCGGCTTTATGCCGACATGTTCCGCGCCCTGCCACGGGACGAGGAGCAGCAGCATGCGTCTATCTGAAGCGCGGGTGGTACTGACCGGCGCCAGCGGCGGCATCGGCCTGGCCATCGCGGGCGCCCTGTGTGCCCAGGGTGCCAAGGTGCTGGCCGTGGCCCGTCACGGTGCCCCCCTGGCCCATCTGCTGGAGTTATACCCGCAGCATCTGTGCTGGGTCGCCGCGGACCTGACGTTTCTCGCCGACCGGCGCAAGGTGCTGGTTGCGGCCCAGGCCATTGGCGGCATCAACCTGCTGATCAACGCCGCCGGGGTCAACCACTTCGCCATGCTCGAACAGCTCGATGACAGCGAGATCAACGCCATGCTGGCGGTGAACATCAGCGCGCCCATCTGCCTGACCAAGACCTTGCTGCCGCTGCTCAAGGAGGCCGAGAGCGCCATGGTGGTCAATGTCGGTTCCACCTATGGCTCGATCGGCTACGCCGGATTTGCCAGCTACTGCGCCACTAAATTCGCCCTGCGCGGGTTCTCCGAAGCCTTGCGCCGCGAGCTGGCCGATACCCGGGTCAGCGTGCTGTATGTCGCCCCACGGGCCACCCGCACCAGCATGAACAGCCCTGAGGCCCAGGCCTTGAACGACGCCCTCAAGGTCAATGTGGATGACCCGCAGACCGTGGCCAATGCGGTGATCCACGCCATTGCCAGCGACCGGCGGGATTTGTACCTGGGCTGGCCGGAGCGTTTTTTCGTGCGCCTCAACAGCCTGCTGCCAAACCTGGTGGACCGCGGCGTGCGCAAGCAATTGCCGTTGATTCGCCGCCTCAGCCAGAAGCCTGACAACGAGAACCCCCAGCCATGAAAAAACTGATCACCTGTCTGCTCCTGGGGGCCTTGAGCCAGAGTACCTGGGCCCTGGACAACGCCGACCAGCAACGCCTGAGCGGCATCCAGCAACGTTGGGCGCAGATCCAGTACCAACTGCCGGCCGCACAGCGCACAGCCGCTTTTGAACAGCTGGCGGGCCAGGCCTCGGCGTTTACCCGCGAGCGCCAGTCGCTGGCCGAAGCCTGGATCTGGTCGGGTATTGTCACCAGCAGTTGGGCCGGTGCCCAAGGCGGGCTCGGGGCACTGAGCAAGGCCAAACAGGCCAAGGTCGACCTGGAAAAGGCCCTGGCCCTGGACCCCAACGCCCTGCAAGGCTCGGCGTACACCAGCCTGGCGGCCTTGTATGATCGCGTACCCGGCTGGCCCATTGGTTTCGGCGATGCCGACACGGCAGAACACCTGCTGAAACAGGCCTTGCAACTCAACCCCAACGGGATCGACAGCCTGTACTTCTGGGGGGATCATCTTTACCGTCAAAAACGCTACGCCGAGGCCAAGCAGGCGCTGCAACAAGCCCTGCTCGCCGCGCCCCGTCCCGGCAGGGAAATAGCCGACAGCGGGCGGCGCAAGGACATTGAGGCGTTGCTGCTGGACGTCAATCAAAAACTCAACTGACAGGAGTCAGCGTGCGTTTATTACTCATCGAAGATGACGTGGCCCTGGGTGAGGGTATTCACCAAGCCCTGGGTCGCGAGGGGTACACCGTCGACTGGTTGCAGGACGGCAGCAGCGCGCTGCATTCGCTGCTCAGCGAAACCTTTGACCTGGCCGTGCTCGACCTCGGCTTGCCGCGCCTGGACGGCCTTGAAGTGTTGCGCCGCCTGCGTCAAAGCGGCTCGACCCTGCCGGTGCTGATCCTCACCGCACGCGACGCCACCGAAGACCGGATCGCCGGGCTGGATGCCGGCGCCGATGACTACCTGATCAAACCCTTTGACCTCGATGAATTGAAAGCCCGGCTGCGGGCACTGCTGCGGCGCAGCGCCGGGCGCGCCCGGGTGTTGATTGAACACGCCGGCATCAGCCTGGACCCCAGCACCCAGCTGGTCTCCTACCAGGGCGAGGCCGTGGCCCTGACCCCCAAGGAATACCAACTGCTCTATGAGTTGCTGTCGCCACCGGGACGGGTCATGACCCGTGAGCGCCTGATGCAACTGCTCTACGGCTGGAACGAAGAAGCCGAAAGCAACACCCTGGAGGTGCACATCCACCACCTGCGTAAAAAATTCAGCAGCGACCTGATCCGCACCATCCGTGGGGTCGGCTATCTGGTGGAGGAGCGCCGATGAGTTCGATCCGGCGCCGTACCCTGACCTTGATCATTGGCCTGCTACTCACCGGCCTGCTGATTCTCAGCCTGTTCAACCTGCATGACAGCAACCATGAAATTGCCGAGGTGTATGACGCCCAACTGGCACAGAACGCACGCCTGCTGCTGGGGGTGATGCACATGCCCCTGGCCAGCAAGGAACGCGGGGAGCTGTACCAGGCGTTCAACAAGGCCCTGGGCGACGCGATGCCCAGGGTCGACGGGCACCCTTACGAAAGCAAGATCGCCTTCCAGGTCTGGAACAACCAGGGTGAAGTGCTGGTGCATACCGCCAGTGCCCCCGCCTTCAGCACCCCGCCGACGGCCCCCGGCTTCAGTGATGTGCTGGACCTTAACAACCGTCAATGGCGCGCCTTTATCCTCGAAGACTCAGCCAACAACCTGCGAATCTGGGTCGGCGAACGGGGCGACGTGCGTTCCGACCTGGTGGAGCGCATCGTGCGCCATACCCTCTGGCCCAACGTGCTGGGCAGCCTGATTCTGGCAGCCATGGTCTGGCTGGCCATCGGTTGGGGGCTCAAGCCCCTGGCGAACATGGCGGCGATCTTGCGCGCACGGCACTCCGGCTCATTGGAGCCGTTGCAACTCCAGCCCTTGCCCAGCGAACTGGAACCGATGCAGGCGGCCTTGAACCGAATGCTGGCGCAAATCCAGCAGGTGCTGGGACGTGAACGACGGTTCATTGCCGATGCGGCTCATGAGATGCGCACCCCCCTGGCAGTACTCAGGGTTCATGCACAAAACCTGTTGGAGGCCGGGACCGAGCAAGAGCGTCGCGAATCGCTCATGCACCTGATCAATGGGGTAGACCGCACCAGCCGCCTGGTCAACCAACTGCTGACCATGGCCCGCCTTGAGCCCCAGTCCGTGGCCAAGGAGCTGCCGTCCATCGATCTGCTGGGCACCATTCGCGAAAGCCTGGTGCAAATGACGCCCTGGCTGCTCAACAAGGGGCTGGAATTGGTGTTCGAAGCCGATGACGAGGCATGCCCGGCCCGGGTCGAAGCGGCAACCATCAACATCGCCCTGAACAACCTGGTGACCAACGCCGCGAATTTCTCCCCCGAGCACGGGGTGATCACCGTACGCCTCAAGCGCCAGGCGCAGCATATCGAGCTGTCGGTGGAGGACCAGGGGCCCGGCATCGACGAGTCGCAAAGAGAACGGCTCTTCGAGCGGTTCTACAGCCGTGGCAATGACCAGGGCGCAGGGCTGGGGCTGACCATTGTGCAAGCCATTGCCGTTCGCCTCGGCGGACAAATCAGGCTGGAAAACATCCAACCCGCGGGGCTGCGCGCAACCCTCGAAATGTCACTGACTTAATTCAGGCTTTGACCACCACCGCGTAGTGGCAGCCGGCGCCATGTTCGACGCTGTGCTCACCGAATGTGTGTGTGTGTACGCGCAGAACAGGAGCAACCCGATGAGCAAGGTTTTGGCCCCCGCCGCTGAGCACCCACCGTCGACGCCGCAAGCCGTCAGCCTTCGCGAGGCCTTCGGGTTTTGGTTGCGGCTCGGGTTCATCAGTTTCGGCGGGCCCGCGGGGCAGATTTCCACCCTGTACCAGGAGTTGGTGGAGCGGCGACGCTGGATCTCCGAGCGACGTTTTCTGCATGCCCTCAACTACTGCATGTTGCTCCCCGGGCCGGAGGCGCAGCAGTTGGCAACCTACATCGGCTGGCTGATGCATCGGACCTGGGGCGGGGTCATCGCGGGCGTGCTGTTCGTGCTGCCCTCATTGTTCATCCTGATCGCGTTGTCGTGGATGTACATCGCCTTGGGTGAAGTCCCGGTGATGGCCGGGTTGTTCTATGGCATCAAGCCTGCCGTGACCGCGATCGTCGTCCAGGCCGCCCAGCGGATCGGCTCTCGGGCCTTGAAAAACACCTGGCTCTGGGCAATAGCCGCGGCCTCGTTCACCGCCCTCTTCGCGTTCAATGTTCCATTCCCGCTGATCGTTGCCGGCGCCGCACTGATCGGCTATGTCGGCGGACGCCTGGCGCCGGAGAAGTTCAGAACAGGTGGCCATGCCACGAACAAAAGATCCTTCGGGCCAGCCTTGATCGATGACGACACTCCGCCCCCGGAGCATGCCCGGTTCAGCTGGATGAAACTGGCATCGCTGGGGCTGATTGGCGCCACCCTCTGGGCCGTGCCGATGGGCATTCTGACCGCACTCTTTGGCTGGGAAGGCACCCTGACCCAAATGGGCTGGTTCTTCACCAAAGCGGCCTTGCTGACGTTTGGCGGGGCTTACGCGGTGCTTCCGTATGTCTACCAGGGTGCGGTCGTTCACTACGGCTGGCTGACACCGGCACACATGATCGATGGCCTGGCATTGGGCGAGACGACACCCGGGCCGCTGATCATGGTCGTGGCCTTCGTCGGCTTCATCGGGGCCTATGTCACGCAAGTGTTCGGTAGCGAGCATGTGTTTCTGGCTGGCGCCGTCGCCGCCACCCTGGTGACCTGGTTCACCTTCCTGCCCTCTTTTCTGTTCATCCTCGCCGGCGGACCGTTGGTTGAATCAACCCACAACGAACTCACGTTCACCGCCCCCCTCACCGCCATTACCGCAGCCGTGGTCGGGGTGATTCTCAATCTGGCGTGCTTCTTCGGTTATCACGTGCTTTGGCCACAGGGATTGAGCGGCAGCCTCGATTGGCCGTCGGTGCTGATCGCGATTGCAGCGGCGATTGCCTTGTTCCGGTTCAAGCGGGGAATCATTCAGGTGCTGATGGCCTGCGCACTCGTCGGATTGGCGGTGCATCTGCTGCGCTGAAAGCGCCAAAAAAAACCGTGCGCTCCGACAGCAACTACACTGCAAAAAACCCAGTCCCATTGGATCCGAAACGGATTCGATCCTCCTTGAAAACAGCGAATTTCACATGAATATTGAAATTCTTAAACAGGCAGTCATGGACTCAAGAGATGGCATTACCATTTCCGACAACAGCCTGAATGACAATCCATTGATCTTTGTAAACCCGGCCTTTGAGCGTATGACCGGCTACTCAGCCGAAGAAATAACCAACATTAACTGTCGCTACCTGCAAGGCAACGACCGAGAACAACCCGAACTGGAGATTGTTCACAATGCCATCAGCCAGGGTGAATACTGCCTGGTGACCTTGCGCAACTACCGTAAGGACGGCGCCATGTTCTGGAATGAACTGAGCATCTCGCCGATCCACGATGACACGGGGGCGGTCACTAACTTTATTGGCATTCAAAAAGACGTCACCTCTCGTGTCCTGATCCAGCAACAGTTACGCGATGAACATCAGTCACTCGAACAAATGAAAATGCACTTCGAACAGCTCTCGATAAAAGATGGGCTGACCGGCATTTACAACCGCCGTTTCTTTGATACGCAGTTGGAAATCCAATGCAAAATTGCCTGCCGCAACGGCGACGCGTTGACACTGGCCATGATCGATGTCGATCACTTCAAATCCTTCAACGATCTTTATGGGCATCCCGCGGGCGACAAGGCGTTGATACGCATCGCGGACAGTTTGAGTCATACCTTCCAGCGCGGCTCTGACTTTGCAGCCCGCTATGGCGGCGAAGAGTTTGTGATCCTCTCCAACGGCATGACGCACGACCAGGCCAAGTTGTATGTCGAATCGCTGTGCCAACGTGTACGGGATCTGAAAATACCGCACTGCGCGTCCACCTCGGGCTATTTGACCATCAGCATCGGCTTTTCGGTTCAGACCTTCGGCCCGCTGCAGCCGTCCAGTGCCTTAGTGGCACAAGCCGACAAAGCGCTTTATAGGGCTAAACAACGGGGCAGAGATCAGTTTTTCAGTTTCTAGACGCTTGATGCCCGCGGCAAAGGACGGTGTTGGCTGACTGTCCTTAGCCACTCTGCCCTCCTCCACACCGCGGACGGGTCATAGGGATTCCATGGCGGGCGGCTGCCCCGCGGGTAAGGTGATGATGAAACTAAAACATCCCGCCTACAGGGCGCACGACCTTCAGCCGTATCAGAACGCGTAACTGGCTTTAAGGGTGCCCGCCCCGCCCTCACGCTCACCGACGTAACCTTGCACACCCACATCGATACTCAGGGCCTCGGCGCTGGCCAGTGGGTTCATGGTTACACCCAGCTCAACGATCCCTGTGCTACCGCCGAGCCCGGGTTTCTCGATTGAAAGGTCGTAGGCACTGCCTGACACATCACCTTTGAACTCATGCTCATAGGCGGCCCCCATATAAGGTTTGATTCTCGGTGTGTAGGCGTAGCTGTAACGGCTACCCAGGCGCAGACGGGAGCTGTCCGAGGTATTGAAACTCAGGGTGTCTTTACCGATGCTGACCTTGTCCGCCTCCAGCCGGGTCCAGGTGTAGCGGCTGTACACATCCAGCGACTGCTGTTGATCCAGATTCAGCACATACCCCACTGCACCATGAGCACCGTAGTACCTGGACTTTTTGTTGTAGGTGCCACGAACCCCCTCGGCATCTGTCAGGTCATGGCTGTCAAAGCTCAGGTCAGCATTACCCGTACGTACCGATCCATCGAGGTACAGCCCCGCATGCCCACGGGTACTCGATGAGGGCGTTTTGTTCAGCGCAGTGCCGGCGACGTCCATATGGAACAACGCACCACCACCGGTGTAACGCACATTGCCGGTGCCATGGACAGAGCCGTAGTCAGAGAAGCGGTTGTAGCTGTCGTAATCACCATCACCCCGCTCAGCAAAGACACCCAGGGTCATCGCGCTCTGGTCTTTGAGCTCAAGGCCGGTGGCCACGCCGAAGAGCAGGTTGACCCCCCGTACATCAACATGAGAGCCCGTGTTGTAACGGCTGGAACCACCATTGAGCAGCACGAATGGCGTCAGGTTGATCCCGTCCTGCCGGGCTCGTTTAACACTTGAATCAGCGGCACTGATTGCGTAATCACTGATCAAATCCGCCCCTTGATTGGTGAAAGCAAGGGACGCTGCGCGACCTTCCAGGAAGGCTTTTGAAGTCGGGTTGATTCGCCCGGCAGGCGTAGCGTCCTGCTTGCCGTCAATGCTCAAAACGAGGCCGTCATTGCGGGTCTTCAGGCTGGCATCGTAAAGGATGAAATGCCCCTGCCTGACCTGCTGGGTGGTCAGCGTTGGAGTGCCTTCAGCCTTATCGATAAGGGTCACAACGTCACCCGCATTAAGGCGATTGCCATCGTTTTCCATGGCAATCGTGTGCCGGGTGTTATCAAGCTGGACCTTGTCGGTGCCCGTGATCTTGACCAGGGTGTCCTGGTTGACCACGTCCTTGGGCAAGACCCAGTTATAGGTTTCAAAGTTGTAGATGCCGGCCAGCGAGCCCCTGTAGCCATTGAGATTAAGGGTGTTGCCAGTAAAGGCCCTGCTGTTTTGCACCGTGCCATCGCCGTCAACGCTATAGCCGCCATAAACCGAGCCGGCGATCGTCAAGTCAGGGCCTTGCAGCGTCACGCTATTGTTATTGGCGTTCCCGCCCAGACCGGCGAGGCCACCGCTATCGGTATCCGCAGCGCCGCCGCTGCTGTAGCCACCGTAGATATCACCAGAGAGGGATGACGTGCCTGAGAGGACGATGCTGTTGTCAGTGACTTGACCACCGTTGCCGCCAGCATCCGCACCGGTGCCGCCGACACTCAAGCCGCCATAGACACTGCCGCCGTTCATGCCCGCCATGCCGTCAGCACTGCTACCACTGCCGCCACTGCCGCCTGCTGCCCCCGTCAGCGTCACATTCGTGAGGAGCAACTGGTTGTTGGTGACCTTTCCTGCCGCACCGCCACTGCCGCCGGACAGGTCCAGGAAATCGAACAAACCCGCAGCGCCACCAATGCTCAGGCCGCCATACACACTGCCGCCACCCATACCGCCAACACCGCCCGAGGTAGAGCTTTGAACGGCTGTACCACCGTCGCCACCTTTTGAACCTGTCAGCACGACATCGGTCAAGGTCACCGAGTTGTTGTAAACATCGCCCCCACTACCGCCATCACCCTTCATGCCTCCGCCGGCGCCACCGATACTCAACCCGCCATAAATGCTGCCGCCACCCATGCCGCCAACGCCGCCTGCGCCGTTTCCGCTGCCGCTGGAACCGCCAGTACCGCCGGCGGCCCCCTCTAACAGCACCTGCCTCAGCGTTAGGGAGTTGTTGTAAACCGAACCGCCGTTCCCACCGACACGAACCGAACCCGAACCGCCGGAGCCACCCACACTCAACCCGCCATAAACACTGGCGCCGCCCATACCGCCAACACCGCCACCGCTGCCGTATTGCAAGTCCTTGCCATTGAATGCTGTTTGCCCGTCCCAGCTGTACTGGACATTACTCACCGTCACCTTATTGCCAGAAATATCGACTGCGTGAGTGCCGCCATCCGCGCCGACATCCACACCTCCATAAATTACATAGGGCGCGACAAGGGCACTGCCACTCGAACCCCAAACTTCCCGAGTTGCAGCATCAGGATCACCGACAGTAACGGTGTTATTCGATACATCACTGGGCACCAGGCTGTTGTTCGGGGTCGATGTATCTCCCGTTGGATCCGCCCTCAGATCAGATGAGTTCCCGGTATATGTGATGTCTGCAGCAACAGCAGATGATATAGGGGTGACGGCGGAACCTACAGATGCCACAACTAAAAAAGTCAGGCGTATCGCAGAACCGTTGCGGGTGCGTGGGAAGTACTGGAGGTTATATTTCATAAACATCTCATTGGAACTGATGAAAAGATAAACAATGACCCAACAATCGGAGCTTTCCGGGGCGCGTTTCGCGACAGCGCATTCCCGCACAATCAAGGCTGGCGCTTAGTTAATTGGAGTGAATGCTCATTCCTTGTCTGAAACGGCAGTCGCAGACCGGAAAGACCACATCGATAAGGACAGCCAGAAGCAGTTATAAGCTTGGCTTAAGTGTCTTTATGGACCTACGCTCCAACATGAGCGCAAGTAATTCAGCTGCAGGCTTGGGCGAATAGAAAAAATCCCCCTGGGCCAAATCGACGCCCAATTCTTTCAAGTACGGGAGCGAGTTCTGCGTCTCGACTCCGTCGATGACCACCTTGGCGCTGACAGACTTGGCCAGCAATGACACGCCTTTAATAATCTGATCGTTATTAATGGAGAACGACGGCTTCAACAAGCTCGAACAGATCTTTATCTGGGTGAACGGAATGTCCGCCAGGATCTTGATCAACGAACACCGGACATCATATCGACACAGGCACAGGCATATTCCAGCACTCACCAGCACGGTGATGTTTTCAATGCAGTCCAGGCTCATGGGATTGGTTGGTGTCCAAGCCACATCAAGAAACACGTGGTTGAGCGGCACACCCGCGGCCTTGATGACTTTAACCAGCTCTTCGCCAAATTGCTTGGTGCCCAACAGCTGCCAATCAAGGCTATAGGAGAATGTCAACGGCTCGCCAATACTGCCCAGGTACCTATGCAGCCTTAGAGCAGGGTTCAACACGCAGTTAAAAACCTCGCTCTGCAGAACGGGTGAAGTAAACAACCCGCCAAACGCTTCCAACACTGTCGCGCCATACTCCGGGTGCAGCCACTGCGCCACTACTTGCACACCGACTATAGTCTCCGTACTCATGCAGAGCCGCGGTTGAAAGTAAGGCTGTATTTGCTTGGCCTTGAGTGCCTGGTTAGTTATATCTTCGGACAACGGCGACTCATAAAGCCGATCACCCTGCTCCGCCAGACGCCTGCTGGAGCCACAATGATCAATGACTATCTTCTTAACCGCCAGTGCCTTTCTAACCAGACTGTCAAACCCTGCGCCACTTTCAGTCAACGCATAAAAGCCGGCATTATATTTGTTTGACTTGACCTGCAAACTTTGAACGCCCCACTTCAGCCCTCCCGCTAACGCTTCAGATATGACGATCGAAAAAAAAGACACCCGTTCGCACAACGCCTTGAACACCCCAAACTCGTTCAGGGTTTTAAAAGAATCGCACACCACCAGATCTATTTTCTCTTGCGCCGGAGGCAGCGCTACGGCGTCGACACCACCGACAACATGGATGCGTTCGACGCCAGCAGCCTCTAACTTAAACACTAACGAACTGGATCTTGAGGCACTCGAACAAAAGAGTATTACTGTTAGAGTTTTCACGTTACATGAGGTCATCTTGCGAAACTTTTTTGATCGTACGCGTCGCATTCCCTCAAGAAAATAAGAAAATTCTTAATTCTATTCAGCCCACCATAAGTGCCTGCCGAGCCAAGTTGCGGTTCAAGTCATCGGCCAGTAATACCGCAGCAACCTGTCGATCGCACCCACTTCTTATAGAACTCGCTGCGCCAGTGGAGAGGTCCACTGAAACCCGTCAGCCATTAAGCTCCAGCCCCTTGATGAACCCCAGGCAGCAACGGTATTGGCTGACCGCCCCTGGCACGCCGTCCCCTGCACCTTGCGCACAGGGGCCCGCGATTGACCGCTACAGCCCCATCAACCGATACCCCACCTGCAACTCGGTAATGAAGTGCGCCGGCTGGGCCGGATCGGCTTCGAGTTTCTGGCGCAGGTGGGCCATGTGCACGCGCAGGTAGTGAAAGCGCTCCACGTAGTCCAGGCCCCACACTTCCAGGAGCAATTGGCGGTGGGTCAGGACCCGGCTCTGGCCGCGAATCAGGGCGCAGAGCAAGCGGTATTCAATGGGCGTCAGGTGCACCGGCGCGCCCTCGCGGCGCACCTCGTGGGTGGCCAGGTCGACCTCGATGCTTCCGAAGGCCACCTTGCTGGTGGCGGCGGTGGTACTGGCTTGCACATGGCGCCGCAGTTGGGCGCGGATACGCGCCAGCAGCTCCGGCACACCGAAGGGTTTGACCAGGTAATCGTCGGCGCCGGCATCCAGCGCCGCCACTTTCTCGTCCTCGCGGTCTCGGGCCGACAACACCAGGATCGGCACCGCCAGCCAGCCCCGCAGTTCGGTGATCAGCTGTTTGCCATCACCGTCCGGCAGGCCCAGGTCGACGATCACCAGGTCCGGCTGGCGGCTGGCTGCGTGGATCAGCGCGCGTTTCACGCTGTCGGCCTCGAACACTTGAAAGCCCTCATCCTGCAAGGCGATGCCGACAAAACGGCGAATATTGGCCTCGTCTTCGACGATAAGGATGCGCGCACTGGTCATAGGGATTCCATGGAGGGCGGCTGCCCCGCGGGTAAGGTGATGATGAAACTGATGCCCGGGCCGGCGTGAGGCTGGGCCTCGATGCGGCCGCCGTGGGCTTCGATAATGCGCCGGCTCAAGGCCAGCCCCAGGCCGATACCGGCCACCGAAGATTCCTGCCGACCCCGGGTGAAGGGTTCGAACAGGCTGTGCAGCGAGCTGCCCTCGGGGCAGCCCGGCCCGGCATCGCTGACCTGCAGGACGATACTGTGCTGCTCCTCCCGGGCCTTGATCTGAATCAGGGTGCCGGCGGGCGTGTACTTGGCGGCGTTATCCAGCAGGTTGACCAGCACCCGTTCGAGCAACAAGGCGTCGACCTCCACCAGCGGCAACTCGGGGTCCATGGCTGTGCGCACCACATGCCGGGCCAGGGGCTCGCGCAGTTGGCGCAGGGCGCTGCCGACGATTTCCTCCAGGGAATGCCACTGGCGATTCAGGCGCACCCCGCCCTCTTGCATGCGCGCCATGTCCAGCAGGTTTTCGATCAGGCGCTGCATGGAGCTGGCCTGTTCGTGGATGCCGCCCAGCAGGTCCTGCAACGGGCCCGGTGGTGCGTGGGGGGCCGCAGCGTCCGCCGCGCCGATGATGGTGGTCAGCGGGGTGCGCAAGTCGTGGGAGATGGCGGCGAGCAAGGTGTTGCGCATGCGTTCGCCTTCCATCTGCACCAGGGTGCTCTGCGCCACCTCGACGTAATGCACCCGCTCCAGGGCGATGGCCAACTGGCTCATGCAGGCCTCCAGCAAGCCCTGCTCCTGGGGATCGGCCAGGCGCTCGGCCTCGGCCAGCTCCAGGACCAACACGCCGCGCACCCGCATCGGGGCCTTGAGCGGCAGGTAGCGGCCCTTGGCCGCGGCCAGGGTGTCGGTGCCCTGGCCCGCGGGCTGGTCATGGTCATAGGCCCATTGCGCAATGCTTTCATCCAGGGCAAAAGCCCCGCTGCCGACGCCGTGCACGCTGCCCGCCAGGTCCGGCAGGGCCAGGCCGACCCGCGCGTCGAACACGCCACTGAAGGTGCGCAGGGCCACCTCGCTGATCTGCTCCACCGTCAGCG
>NZ_ATLP01000051.1:0-20166 GCF_000416215.1 Pseudomonas sp. CF161 | reverse complement strand
ATTATAGACTTCCAGAATCTGCCGTCAACCCTTAATTTGCACTTTCTATGAATAAGCTCAAAAACACCCAAAACAGGGTGCTTTTCCCTTCTATATAGAAGGGCGCAAGCGCCCCTCTATATAGAAGAAGAAACTTACAGCACTCCAGCCTGCCGCAACGCACTGACAGCTTCGGCCTCAAGCCCCAGCACACGCTGCAACACCTGCTGCGTATGCTCACCCAATAGAGGAGGGGCATTGCGGTACTCGACCGGGGTTTCAGAGAGCCGAATAGGGCTCGCCACCTGCGGCACCATGCCAGCCAGCGCGTGAGGCAGCTCGATCGCCAAACCGCGCGCCTGCACCTGGGGATCAGCAAACACCTGGGCCAGATCATTGATAGGCCCGCAAGGCACGCCTGCCTGCTCCAACTGCAGCACCCACTCGGCAGTGGTCTTGAAGACCGTTGCCTGGCGGATCAGCGGGATCAGCAGCGCACGGTTGGCCACCCGCAGCTTATTGGTGGCAAACCGCGGGTCGTCCGCCCACTGCGGCTGCCCAGCCACTTCGGCAAACTTGCGGAACTGCCCGTCATTGCCCACGGTAAGGATGAAGTCGCCATCGGCCGTAGGGAAATCCTGGTAGGGCACGATATTCGGATGAGCATTGCCCAGGCGCTTGGGGGCAACCCCCGTGGTCAGGTAGTTCATGGCCTGGTTGGCCAGGCAGGCCACCTGCACATCGAGCAGCGCCATATCGATATGCTGCCCACCACCGTCATGATCCCTATGGGCCAACGCCGCCAGGATCGCCACCGTCGAGTACAACCCGGTAAGGATATCGGTCAGGGCCACACCCACCTTGACCGGCCCGGCCCCTTCATCCCCCTCGGGGCGGCCGGTCAGGCTCATCAAGCCACCCAGCCCCTGGATCATGAAGTCGTAACCCGCGCGCTTGGCATAAGGCCCGGTCTGGCCAAAGCCGGTGATCGAGCAATAGATCAACTGCGGGTTCAGCGCCTTGAGCGATTCATAGTCCAAACCATAAGCCGCCAGGCCACCGACCTTGAAGTTCTCGATCAGGATGTCGGACTTGGCCGCCAGCTCACGTACCAGACGCTGACCTTCCGGCTGGGTGAAGTCGATAGTCACCGATTGCTTGTTGCGATTGGCCGACAGGTAGTAGGCGGCCTCACTGGTGTTCTCGCCGTAGGCATCCTTGAGAAAGGGCGGCCCCCAGGCGCGGGTATCGTCACCATTGCCCGGGCGCTCGACCTTGATCACTTCGGCGCCAAGGTCGGCGAGTATCTGCCCGGCCCAGGGCCCGGCCAACACACGCGATAAGTCCAGTACCCGCAGATGCGATAACGCGCCCATGGTCGCTCTCCTATTAATAGAACGCCTGGAGGCCAGTCTGCGCACGACCCAGGATCAGTGCATGGACGTCATGGGTCCCTTCATAGGTGTTCACCACCTCAAGGTTGACCAGGTGCCGCGCAACACCGAATTCATCCGAAATGCCGTTGCCGCCGAGCATGTCACGCGCCATACGGGCGATGTCCAGGGACTTGCCGCAGGAATTGCGCTTCATGATCGAGGTGATCTCTACCGCCGCCGTGCCTTCATCCTTCATCCGCCCCAGACGCAGGCAGCCTTGCAGGGCCAGGGTGATTTCGGTCTGCATGTCAGCGAGTTTTTTCTGGATCAGTTGGGTGGCAGCCAATGGGCGACCGAACTGATGGCGATCCAGGGTGTACTGGCGAGCGGTGTGCCAGCAGAACTCCGCCGCCCCCAGGGCACCCCAGGAGATGCCGTAGCGCGCCGAGTTGAGGCAGGTGAATGGGCCTTTCAGGCCACGCACATCGGGGAAGATGTTCTCTTCCGGCACAAATACGTTGTCCATGACGATTTCGCCGGTGATGGATGCACGCAGCCCCACCTTGCCGTGAATCGCCGGAGCGCTCAGGCCTTTCCAGCCTTTTTCCAGAACGAAGCCACGAATGTCGCCGGCATCATCCTTGGCCCAGACCACAAACACATCGGCAATCGGGCTGTTGGTGATCCACATCTTGCTGCCGGTCAGGCTGTAGCCGCCGTCGACCTTGCGCGCGCGAGTGATCATCGCACCCGGGTCGGAGCCATGGTTTGGCTCGGTCAGGCCAAAGCAGCCGATCCACTCGCCGGAAGCCAGTTTCGGCAGGTACTTCTGTTTTTGCGCCTCGGTGCCGAACTCGTTGATCGGCACCATCACCAGCGAGGACTGCACACTCATCATCGAGCGGTAGCCCGAATCCACACGCTCGACTTCACGGGCGATCAGGCCGTAGCACACGTAGTTCAGGCCGCTGCCACCGTATTGCTCAGGGATGGTCGCACCCAGCAGGCCGATCTCGCCCATTTCGCGGAAGATCGCCGGGTCGGTCTTTTCATGGCGGAAAGCTTCAAGCACACGCGGCGCCAGCTTGCCCTGAGCGAACTGCTCGGCACTGTCGCGCACCATGCGCTCTTCTTCAGTGAGCTGTTGATCCAGCAGAAGGGGATCGATCCAGTTGAAGCTTGCTTTGCCGCCCATGAGTGAGTCCTCGTGAAGTAGGTCAACTATCGTGGGCTGATCCTAGGCCGGGTTGCCCTGAACGGCAAACGAGGATTGCGCATACTGTTGTGCTAATTTCTCACTCCGTAATCGCCATAAACGCCATCAGCAGGTTGTATTGAGTGAGGTAGCTGTACATGCGAAGAAAGATCCCCAGCACCGTCGCCCTGGTCAGCTTCGAGGCAGCCGCCCGCCACGAGAGCTTCACCAAGGCCGCCCAGGAGCTGTCGCTGACCCAGGGCGCGATTTGCAGGCAGATCGCCAGCCTGGAAGAGTTCCTCAGTGTCGAGTTGTTCCGGCGCTCACGGCGTGGGGTCAAGCTGACCGAGGCCGGGCTTTCCTACAGCCGCCGGGTGGCGACCCAATTGGATGCCGTTGAACGCGATACGTTGTCGGTCATGGGCCAGCAGGGCGCCAATGTGATCGAACTGGCCGTGGTGCCCACCTTCGGCACCCAATGGCTGCTGCCACGCCTCAAGGACTTCCAGCAGCAGCACCCGGAAGTCACGGTCAACCTGACCAACCGCACGCGTCCCTTTCTGTTCGCCGACACCGACTTCGACGGCGCCATCTACTTTGGCGACGCCGACTGGTCCGGCACTCAGTCCCACCGCTTGATGGGCGAGAGCCCGCTTCCGGTGTGCAGCCCGGCCATGCTCGGCAACCAGGAGCAGTTAAGCGCCGCCCAGATCGCCGATCTGCCCCTGCTGCAGCAAACCACGCGGCCTTATGCATGGCGGCAATGGTTCAACGCCCAGCACATGAATATCCCTCGCGACATGACGGGCCCGCGTTACGAGCTATTCTCCATGCTCGCCCAGGCCGCCATGCATGACATGGGTATCGCCCTGATTCCGCCTTTCCTTATTCAGCGTGAACTTGCCGAGAAACGCCTGGTGATTGCCAACCCTCAGCGCCTCTCGAGCATCAAGGCTTATTACCTGATGATTCCCGAGCGCAAGGTTGAATCGGCATCTTTACGGGCTTTTCGCGACTGGCTGATCCATCAGGCACACAGCTACAGCCTCGAAGAATAAAGGGGAAGGGCTGCAAGCTGACCCCGTAGTCAGCTTATTTAAAGCACTACAGATATAACTATTTGTCGCATTTAGACAGACTGTACCGACAAGCTGAACAATCGTCCTACAAGCGGCTAACCACGTGGCTTGTAGGGTTTAATTCATAGCGATAACCGAGCATTCACACCACCGATAGAAAAAATATCGTTTTCTCGGAGAAATCCTTGAAAGGCACGGCCTGTAAGGGATCTAGCCGTACCAATGCGACATTCGGTCACGGGGTGACTTGTAGTTAATTTTCCGTCACGCACCAGAATCCCTTGAAGGGTGCAAAGTTCGCCTGCAAAATGCCGCGCCCCGCCGTGATTTCGGTGGGATCGTGCTGATCGGCCGCCCCAGTCGCACCTTCCGCAGTGCGCTGGCCTTCTAAGAAAGATCGAAAGCAATAAGATCAAGCAGGAGATTTGACGTGCACATTGGTGTTCCTCTCGAAACCCAAACGGGTGAAACACGGGTTGCTGCAACCCCGGAAACCATCAAGAAGCTGATCGGCCAGGGTCATAAGGTCACTGTGCAAAGCGGCGCCGGCATTAATGCCAGCGTTGTCGACAGCGCCTATGAAGCGGCCGGCGCAAGCATTGGCAGCGCCAGTGACGCCTTTGGTGCAGAGCTGATTCTCAAGGTCGTAGCCCCTAGCGACAGCGAGCTGACCCTGATCAAGAGCGGCACCGTGCTGGTGGGCATGCTCAACCCGTTCAGCAATGAAACCATTGCCAAACTGGCCGAGCACGGCATCACCGCGTTCGCCCTGGAAGCCGCGCCCCGGACCTCTCGGGCCCAAAGCCTGGATGTGCTGTCGTCCCAGGCCAACATCGCCGGTTACAAGGCGGTGCTGCTGGCAGCCCATCATTACCCGCGCTTCATGCCGATGCTGATGACCGCCGCCGGTACGGTGAAAGCCGCCCGCGTGCTGATTCTCGGCGCCGGCGTGGCTGGCCTGCAGGCCATTGCCACGGCCAAGCGCCTGGGTGCGGTGATCGAGGCTTCAGACGTGCGTCCGGCGGTGAAGGAACAGATCGAATCCCTGGGCGCCAAGTTCGTCGACGTGCCCTACGAGACCGATGAAGAACGTGAATGCGCGGTCGGTGTCGGCGGTTACGCCCGCCCCATGCCGAGCAGCTGGATGCAGCGCCAGGCCCTGGCGGTGCACGAGCGCGCCAAGCAGGCCGATATCGTCATCACCACCGCGCTGATTCCGGGCCGCAAGGCTCCGACCCTGCTGAGCGCCGAGACCGTCGCGCAGATGAAGCCCGGTTCGGTGGTCATCGACCTCGCCGCAGCCCAGGGCGGCAACTGCCCGCTGACTGTGGCCGACCAGGTAGTGGTCGAGCATGGCGTGACC
The DNA here is from genome assembly GCF_000416215.1 of Pseudomonas sp. CF161. NCBI lineage: Bacteria > Pseudomonadati > Pseudomonadota > Gammaproteobacteria > Pseudomonadales > Pseudomonadaceae > Pseudomonas > Pseudomonas sp. CF161. Next base: position 15,174 of record NZ_ATLP01000051.1, on the reverse strand, counting down.
ATCTGCGGCCCGACCAACCTGGCCGGCGCTGTCGCCGCAGACGCCTCGGCGCTGTATGCGCGCAACCTGCTGGACTTCCTGAAGCTGGTCTTCACCAAAGAAGGGCAGTTCGACGTCAACCTCGAAGACGACATCGTCGCCGCGTGCCTGATGTGCCGCGACGGCCAAGTCATCCGTAAAAACGCCTAAGCAGGGATTCAGACGATGGAAGAGCTTATCTCCCCCGGTATCTACAACCTGATCATCTTCGTGCTGGCGATTTATGTCGGTTATCACGTGGTCTGGAACGTCACACCCGCGCTGCACACCCCCTTGATGGCGGTGACCAACGCCATTTCCGCGATCGTGATCGTCGGCGCCATGCTGGCTGCGGCTCTGACCGTGACCCCACTGGGCAAGACCATGGGTACCCTGGCCGTGGCCCTGGCGGCGGTCAATGTGTTCGGCGGCTTCCTGGTGACGCGCCGCATGCTTGAGATGTTCAAGAAGAAAGCCCCGAAAGTAAAAGAAGAGGCGCCCAAGTAATGAGCATGAACCTGGTAACGACGCTCTACCTGATCGCGTCGATCTGCTTTATCCAGGCCCTCAAGGGCCTGTCGCACCCGACCACTTCGCGGCGCGGCAACCTGTTCGGCATGCTCGGCATGGCGCTGGCGGTGCTCACCACCGTTGGCCTCATCTATAAGCTGGGCGCTGAGCTGGCCACCGCGGGCATCGGTTATGTGATTGTCGGCCTGCTGATCGGCGGCAGCGCCGGTTCGATCATGGCCAAGCGCGTCGAGATGACCAAGATGCCGGAGCTGGTGGCCTTCATGCACAGCATGATCGGCCTGGCAGCGGTGTTTATCGCCATCGCCGCCGTGGTCGAGCCGCAATCCCTGGGCATCGTCAAACAGCTGGGGGATGCGATCCCTGCCGGTAACCGCCTGGAGCTGTTCCTCGGCGCGGCCATCGGTGCCATCACCTTCTCCGGTTCGGTGATCGCCTTCGGCAAGCTGTCGGGCAAGTACAAGTTCCGCCTGTTCCAGGGCGCACCGGTACAGTTCGGCGGCCAGCACAAGCTGAACCTGGTGCTGGGCCTGGCCACCCTCGGCCTGGGCCTGTTTTTTATGTTCACCGGCAACCTCAGCGCCTTTGCCCTGATGCTGGCCCTGGCGTTTGTGCTGGGCGTGCTGATCATCATCCCCATCGGCGGCGCCGACATGCCGGTGGTGGTGTCGATGCTCAACAGCTACTCCGGCTGGGCAGCGGCGGGCATCGGTTTCTCGCTGAACAACTCGATGCTGATCATCGCCGGCTCCCTGGTGGGCTCCAGCGGCGCGATCCTCTCGTACATCATGTGCAAGGCGATGAACCGTTCCTTCTTTAATGTGCTGCTCGGCGGCTTCGGCAACACTGCGGATGCCGCCGGACCTGCCGGCTCGAAAGAAGCGCGCCCGGTGAAATCGGGTTCGGCTGACGATGCGACCTTCCTCCTGACCAACGCCGACACCGTGATCATCGTTCCCGGCTACGGCCTGGCGGTGGCCCGGGCGCAGCATGCGCTGAAGGAGTTGACCGAGAAGCTGACCCACCGCGGCGTGACCGTGAAGTACGCGATCCACCCGGTGGCGGGGCGCATGCCCGGTCATATGAACGTGCTGCTGGCCGAGGCCGAAGTGCCTTACGACCAGGTGTTCGAGATGGAAGACATCAACTCCGAGTTCGGCCAGGCCGACGTGGTGCTGGTCCTGGGCGCCAACGACGTGGTCAACCCGGCGGCCAAGAACGATCCGAAATCGCCGATTGCCGGCATGCCGATTCTGGAAGCGTTCAAGGCCAAGACCATCATTGTCAACAAGCGCTCCATGGCCAGCGGTTATGCCGGCCTGGACAACGAACTGTTTTACCTCGACAAAACCATGATGGTCTTCGGCGACGCGAAGAAGGTCATTGAAGACATGGTCAAGGCTGTCGAGTAAAACCTGCGCCAAGGCAATACCCCAAACCTCAGCCTTTAGTAGGCTGGGGTTTTTTATTGGCTGCACAAACCCGACAAAAGGCTCTAAATCGCGGCGCTGCATTCGACCATGGTAGCGCGCCGAATTTGTTTGAAATCACTAGACTGCGCATCTTGCTTCCGTTGCCCGAGATAACAATCCATGTACCGTGATCGTATCCGCTTGCCTTCGTTGTTGGATAAGGTGATGAGCGCCGCCGACGCTGCCGCTCTGATTCAGGACGGCATGACCGTCGGCATGAGCGGCTTCACCCGCGCCGGCGAAGCCAAGGCCGTGCCCCACGCGCTGGCCGAGCGTGCCAAAGTGACCCCGCTGAAAATTACCCTGATGACCGGCGCCAGCCTGGGCAACGACCTCGACAAGCAGCTCACCGAAGCTGGCGTGCTGGCGCGGCGCATGCCGTTCCAGGTCGACAGCACCCTGCGCAAGGCGATCAACGCCGGCGAAGTCATGTTTATCGACCAGCATCTGTCGGAGACCGTGGAGCAGCTGCGCAACCAGCAGCTCAAGCTGCCGGACATCGCCGTGATCGAAGCCGTGGCGATCACCGAACACGGGCATATCGTGCCGACCACCTCGGTGGGCAACTCCGCCAGCTTCGCGATTTTCGCCAAGCAGGTGATCGTCGAGATCAACCTGGCGCACAACCCGAACCTGGAAGGCCTGCACGACATCTATATCCCGACCTACCGGCCGACCCGCACGCCGATCCCGCTGACCAAGGTCGACGACCGCATCGGCAGCACCGCAATTCCGATTCCACCGGAAAAAATCGCCGCCATCGTCATCACCAACCAACCCGACTCGGCTTCTACGGTGCTGGCCCCGGACAGCGAGACCCAGGGCATCGCCTACCACTTGATCAACTTCCTCAAGCAGGAAGTGGACGCCGGGCGCATGACCAACAAACTCGGTCCGCTGCAGGCCGGCATCGGCAACATCGCCAACGCGGTGATGTGCGGCCTGATCGACTCGCCGTTCGAAGACCTGACCATGTACTCCGAAGTGCTGCAGGACTCGACCTTCGACCTGATCGATGCCGGCAAGCTGAGCTTCGCCTCGGGCAGCTCGATCACTCTGTCGAGCCGGCGCAACGCCGACGTGTTCGGCAACCTGGAGCGCTACAAGGACAAACTGGTGCTGCGCCCGCAGGAGATCTCCAACCACCCGGAGGTGGTGCGGCGCCTGGGCATCATCGCGGTCAACACCGCACTGGAGTTCGACATCTACGGCAACGTCAACTCCACCCACGTCTGCGGCACGCGGATGATGAACGGCATCGGCGGGTCCGGGGACTTTGCCCGCAACGCGCACCTGTCGGTGTTCGTCACCAAGTCGATTGCCAAGGGCGGGGCGATTTCCAGCGTGGTGCCGATGGTCAGCCACGTCGACCACACCGAACATGACGTCGACATCCTGGTCACCGAGATCGGCCTGGCCGACCTGCGCGGCCTGGCACCGCGGGAACGCGCCCGGGTGATCATCGACAACTGTGTGCACCCGTCCTACCGCGACGCCCTGAATGACTACTACACCGCCGCCTGCGCACTGGGCGGACACACCCCGCATATCCTGCGTGATGCACTGAGCTGGCACATCAACCTGGAAGAACACGGGCAGATGCTGGTGAAGTAAATGCAACAGTTGGCCGCTGACGCAAACACAGTTTCGTCAGCTGGCCAGCCGCCCAAATAGAACCGGTAAAAACTGTACTACTGTACCGGTGATTTTCCCGCCTAAAACCCCCTCCAATCTCAACAAATCTTACAAAACGCACTAAATAGGTGCGCATAGGTACAGTTGCCTCATTTCCGAGCAGTACAGCCCCTATAAACAGTTAACTGGTCCCTCACAATACAGGTGAACTGTATCTACAGAGTCTTGCGTCAGAAGAGGATCATTGGCATCAGTTAAACCACTACCTGATCCCGCCACAAGCGGAAGGATGTCAACCATGGAACGTACAATCAGTTCCGAACTGTTCTTCGAAGAGAAAGCTGCAAAATCCCAGGCTTCCATGCCTCTGCGCGTTATCGCCAACCTGATGCTGTGGCAGCGCCGCATCTCCAGCCGCCATCAACTGGCTCGTCTGGATTCGCGTTTGCTGGCTGACGCCGGTATCAGCGAAGCACAACGCTACGAAGAGCTGAGCAAGCCGTTCTGGCGCTAAGTTAGCGTCGCTGGCCCTGACCCACCGGGTCCACCGCCAGCACCCCAGATTAAGAAAACAGAACCCGTCGCGGGCAACCGCGACGGGTTTTGTCGTTTCAGGGCGCTCATTTCAGTGTGCGAAGGCGATTTGCATCAGGCAGGTACAGTTTTAATATTAAATATATTGAACCAATACAGTTTTAAGAAATTGTGATCTGTATCGGTGGCGCCGTGCTGAACATCAGCACGCTGCAAACCCCGAGCTTGAGGCCACGCAAGTCCCTATCCTCCCGTCACCCACTGGCCTGAAAGGTACGGGGCAGGCTGTTCGAAGCCATGGCACAGGCCTAATATCCCTGGATTATGTGGCGAGCAATCCTGAAGGCTCGTCTGATTTATCTGAACACTTCCACCCAGGCTGTCCGGTGCCCACTCAGCGCCCCCTTATCTGCTATTTACAGGAGCTTCATCCATGATCCGTCTTCGCCTGCTCAGCGCTGCTGCCTTGCTGGCCGTGGCTGCCAACGCGCACGCCACCAGCCTTATCGTGACCACTGATGCAATTGTCGGCGCACTCAAGGCCACCACCGACGCCACGTCCGATGCCACCTCGTCGCTGCGCGACAACAAGATCGTGCGCTCGGCCCGGGACGACGCCGCCAGCTTCGTCGCCACCGACGGCGCCATTCGCGGGGTGAAACTGGAAAGCGCGTTCGAGCACATCCGCCAACAGGTTCCGCAGCTGGACGTCAGCGACGCACAATTGGCCCAGGCCATTCTGGCGATCTGATTGCAGCCCGATTCCGGCTCTGCCTCGCGCACCCGGAATCCCCGGCGCTGGCCCTCGCCCGGGCATTGCGCTAGCCTTGGCGCTGTTTTTTTTCAGCTGTCGAGAGTCTGGTTTTGTTGCGAATACCGCTTAGTGTGTTGCTGTTATCCATGGTCTGTGGAATGGGCTCGGCTCAGGCTTTTGACCTGACCACCGAAGGCCTGGTCGTCACCGGTTACGCCACCAGCAAGGTGACCAGTGCCCCCTTCGACAGAAAACTGATACTCGCAGCCCAGGATGACGCCGCGGCCTTCGTGGCCAGCGATGGCGTCATGCGAGGCGCACAGCTGGAATCGGCCCTGGAATACCTGCGGCGCAGCCAGCCAAAACTTCATGCAAGCGACCTTGAACTGGCGCAAGCAATTCTCGTCCAATAATCATCCCCTGTTATTCCGGAGTCGTTCCATGCGCAGCCCGCTGATTGCCGCCACCCTAGGCCTGTTGTTGTTGGCCGATGTGGCCCAGGCACACACCCTGGTGGCCACCAGTAACATCATCGTCCGCGCCTTTGGCCGCACGATCGATTTCACCTCGGACACCACCACCTCCATCCGCGATTCGAAAGTCGTGCGCGAAGCCCACGACGATGCCGCCAGCTTCGTCGCCAGCAACGGCGAAATTCGTGGCGCCCAACTGGAAGCCGCCTTCGACACCTTGCGCACCCGCGTACCGCAAGCTCGCGACGCCAGTGACCAGGTACTCGCCGAAGCTATCCTCGCACTGTGAGGCCATCAGTCGCCTGGCTATTGGCCGGGGCCCTGTCGCTGCTGTGCGGCACGGCCCAGGCCGACCTGCAACTGCGCCTCAAGACCGACGGCTTGAGCCCGGCGCAACAGCAGGCCAGCCAGGCGCTGCTGGATGAAGCGATGCAGGCCCTGCCGCCGCGTTTCATCCAGCAACTGGATCGGCGGATCGATGTCGGCTGGACCGACAAGATGCCCAAAAATGCCTACGGCCAGGCGTCCCTGGTGTCCGAACTGGACCTCAATCGCAACCTGCTCGCCAGCCTCACCGACGGCTCGGCCGCGACCCAGAAGACCTATCGCCCACACGGCACCGTGCGCCGGGAAATGCTCGCCACCGTGCTCCACGAACTGACCCACATTTATGACCGCTCGCGCCTGTGGTCCGCCGCAGAGCGCCCGCTGATCCAGCGCTGCGCCAGACAGAACGCCAACAGCGGCCTGGTCGGCCTGCGGGATGAGTGCCGCGGCCAGACCGAGCGCCGTTTTACCCTGAGCGATGACCCGCGCCTGCTGGACCTCGCCGGCTGGCCGCAATACGTCGGCCGCCGTGGCGCGCGCGAGGAACACAACCGGCAAGTGGCGCGCAGCCCGGACATCTACGAGACGACCAACCCCAAAGAGTTCGTCGCGGTGAACATGGAGTACTTCCTCCTCGATCCGAGTTACGCCTGCCGCCGCCCCGGGCTGTACCGCTATTACCAGCAACACTTCGGCTGGGAACCGCCGGCCAAGGACAGCTGCGCCAAGTCGTTCGCCTTCCTCAATGCCGGCAACGACTTCGCCAAGCAGCCCCTGGGCCAGGTCGACCCCGAGCGCGTGTATGCGGTCGACTACCTGCTGGCCGAAGCCAACCAGAACTGGGTCAGCCGCTGGGGCCACAGCATGCTGCGCCTGGTGATCTGCGCCCCGGGCCGCCCGCGTGGCCCCGATTGCCGGCTGGACCTGGATCAGCACCTGGTGCTGTCGTACCGGGCCTTTGTCGGAGACGTGCAGCTGTCGAGCTGGGACGGCCTGGTGGGCAAGTACCCGTCGCGGCTGTTTGTCCTGCCCCTGGCCCAGGTCATCGACGAATACACCAAGACCGAGCTGCGCAGCCTGGCCTCGGTGCCACTGAACCTGTCGCGCAACGAGATCGAGCAGGTGGTGGAACACGCCGCTGAAATGCACTGGAGCTACGACGGCAACTATTACTTCCTGTCCAATAACTGCGCGGTGGAGAGCCTCAAGCTGCTGCGCAGCGGCAGCAACAACCCGCAACTGATCGGCCTCGACAGCATCGTGCCCAATGGCCTGCTGGAGGTGCTCAAGGGCAGGGGGCTGGCCGACACCAGCGTGCTCGACGACCCCCGTGAAGCCCTGCGCCTGGGCTATCGCTTCGACTCGTTTCGCGATCGCTACCAGGCCATGTTCGAGGTCATCAAGAAACACCTGCCGATCAAGCAGACCAGCGTCGAAGACTGGCTGTCCCTCAGCGCCGAGGAACGTCGCCAATGGTTCGCCCAGGCCGACCTGCGCACCAGCGCCGCCTTGCTGCTGCTGGAACAGGCCAGTTTTCGCCGGCAATTGCTGCTGGCCCAGGATGAGGTCAAGCAACGCTACCTGGGCGCTCGGGAGCTGAAGAACGGCGGCATGGACAACGCCAACAAGACCCTGCAGGAAATCCTCGCCAACAGCGGTTTCCTCAGCCGCCCGGCGGAGTTGCTGGGCAGCAGCGGCTACGGCCTGCCGCAGCCCAGCGAATGGCAGCGCCTGGAAGCGGAAAGCAGCCTGCGCCAGAAACACCTGCAAGCCCTGACCGGCGACCTGGATAAAGAAGTCCGCGCCTTGCTCGAACCTGCACGGGCTGCCGAAATTGCCGCCAACGAAGCCAACCTGAAGCAGGTGGGGGAACATTTAAGGGCGTTGCACAAGGCAGCAGGGGGGCTGGAGCTGCCTTGATCCTTTGGTATAAGCAGGACTTTTGACGCCATGGAATAGTTGACAACACCCATCAATATGCCACTATTCCGCGATCGAAAAAATGGTGCCATGCCATGGCTCTACGCCGCGTTTTTCACGGCGATCGAGCGCCTCGTACGACAGTAACCCCCCTTATCAGAAGTGCTTGCCGGAGAGATCGGGCGCGGACTTTTACGCAGGTATCAGCAGGATTATATGGAGATAGTCGGTAATCGCGGCGGGTACCAGTGGCAACTTGGCGACCAGCAATGGCAACAAACGGCAGAAGGCGGCTTTTCGCTCTCCAGCGTCGGCGGGGTAAAACCGCCAGCGACCCTGGTCGATCTCGACTACCTGGTCGGCGCCCGACTCACTGAATCCGATACCTATCTGCCATCATCTTTTGCGTTCTGCCCGAACAGCGGCGCGGCCCTCAAAGCCGTCGCTTACCAGGCGCAAAATCGCTGGCTGCCGCCCTATGGCGATGGCAGCGGATCGCGGGTAGTCAATGACGCCTGTCACCTGGACGGCGCGCAACAGACCGTCAAACAACTCTTCGAACGCCTGCAGAACTCCGCCGAGCGCGATCTCAACGACAGCAAGCAGATCATTGAGCTGCCGCGCAAGAATGGCCTGAGTTTCTTCGCCGCCAACCTCGGCGGCCACCGTGAGGCGCTGTTCGCCCTGGGCCGTGAGGGCAGCCTGTTTCTCTGGCAGCGCGGCTCCGAGAAGTGGCTGGAACTGCGCCCCGAAGGCCATCCGATCGGCCGCAACCGCCTGGAGAACTGGGCCAACTCGGTCAGCCTGTGCCCGGCCGAACACGGCCAGCACCTGCTGTTGGCCGGCGATGAAGGCGCGGTGCTGGTCAAGGTCGACCCGCTGAACCTCAAATACCGCTGCCAGCGCCGCGACGGCCGAGCGCTGGCCGGCCCCGGCGATCTGGAAGAGCAGTCCTTCCTGCCCCTGGTGCTGGAAGACGGCAGCGTCTGCCTGGTCAGCCCCAGCGCCAATGGCTGGGAGCGCTACCCGGTAGAAGGTGCCGACGCCGCGCAGATGACCCGCCTGTCCGCGCCGATTCGCGACCACGCATCCCGCCGCCTGCTGTGGATTGGCGAGCACGGTTACCTGAGCATGCGCCAGGGCCAGGCCCTGCAGGCGCAGTGGCACCCGTGGCCCAACGGCGCCACCGCCATGCCCGAGCAGGGGCCGCCGTTCCAGGACGGCTACGGCCTGTGGCAGCTGATCTTTACCGCCGAGGGCCAGAGTTATCTGCAACTGGACCCGGGGGCTACCGACCAGCCCAAGCCGATCAAGGGCTATCGCCTGGGCACCGGACACCTGAGCTTCAAGTACAACATTCGCCTGGAGCGTCCCTGGGACAGCCACGACGAAAGCATCACCCCGACCACCCGTGAGGTGGTGTACCCGTTTATCGAGTTCAGCAGCGACAAGCTCCTGCTCTCGATGCGCGTGGAGCAGAACAGCACCCTCGACGACTTCTTCAAAAGCGAACAGCCGGTGGATGCGCAGTACCGCCTCGAGCAGGTCGGTGGCCGCGGTTTCGGGCTCATGGCCCATGTCAGCCGCCCCTGGAATGCCCAGTGGTTCTTTTTCGATAACGCGTTGTGGCTGTATATCGATTCTTCCGGAGCGCTTTACCGATGGAACGCCTGACCCTGATGCTACGCCGTGGCTTGTTGCTGGTTCTGGCCCTGGGCAGCGCGGGCGCTGTCGCCGAGCCGATGCGCCAGGTGTTCCTGGTGCAGAACTCCGGCTGGATGGAACCCTTCTATCTGGACCCGGCGTCTTCGTTCAAACCGCTGGTGATCAAGCTGGCCGCTGCGGCGGCGGGCAATTCGGAAGTGGTGATCGGCGGCTTCAACCAGGCCGATGCCCAGCACCCGTCGCCGGAGTGGACCTACCGCGGTCCCGGCACCCACGACAAGCTCGCCGCCAGCGTCAATCAGCTGAGCCTGGTGCGCAAAGCCGGTGGCGCCTACGCCGACACCGACTTCAAGGAAGCGTTGCTGGCGGCCATCAAGACCGGCCTCGAGGGCCGGGAAGGGATTGTCTGGATCCTCACCAACAACAAGAACAGCCCCAACAACAGCAGCGAAACCTCGCTCAAGAACCGCGAGTTCTATGACCTGCTGCACAACGAAGCCAGCATCACCCGGATCGCCGCATTCCCGCAGAAAATGCCGGTGGCAGGCCCCAACTACCAGGCCAACGGCCTGATGATTTATGCGCTGGCCTACGGCGATAACGCCGGCAAGGCCCTGGAGCAGGTCCTGGCCCAGCCGGCCCTGGCGACCCTGCTCAAGGACAACCGGGTACGGCTCAAGCCCCTGACCCAGTCGGCGGTCCGCTTTATCCCCACCGGCGTGCAGGACACCCCGGACGTCAGTGCCGAACTGGCCCCGGACCAGCAGACCCTGATCCTCAATATCAACGTCGACAGCTCGCCCAAAACCGCGGTGCTGCTGGGCAAGTTCGAAAACCAGTTCAACCCGTACCAGATCCACGACGCGAAGATCGAGATGAACCTGGACATGCCGGGCGAAGCCCTGCAATCGAGCATCTCCCTCGACCGCCTGACGGACCTGGAACCCGGTGCGCGCTCCAGCGAGGCGGCGATCAGCCTGCAACTGCCGCCCTTGCCGTCCCAATGGTCGAGCGAGGTGATCCTGTCCAGCGGTTACCAGCGCGCCGGGACCATCGAGGTGCGCCTGAGCGAGCAGCAACTGCGTATCTCCCAGGACTTCATCGCGAAAATGAACGAGTTGTTCCCTGGCGATGCGCTGCCGGACGTGTTTATCCCGTCCAGCGAAGCCAGCACCTCTTCGACCGTACTGCCGATCGTGCTGCGCATCAGCTACCCGCTGGGGCCGGTGCTGTTGCTGTTCGGGCTGTTCCTGCTGCTGTTGATCGCGGCCCTGGTGGGCAAAAGCATGATCGCCGGCAAGAAAGCCGTGACCGTGATGGTGGAGGGCGTGGCCCAGCACTATCCGCTCAAACCCTTTAGCAGTGCCAACGTCTACGACGCCCAGCAGAACAAGGTCGCGACCATCAAGCGCGGCCTGTTCGGGGTCAAGCTCGTGGACAAGGCTCCCGACACTGCTGTGCGTCTCAAGTAACCCTCACTCAAGAATCCCCAAGGAAGTTGAACATGGCCCAGACCAGCACACTGCCAGCCCCGATTGAAAGCGAAGCACCGGCAGCACCGGCCAGCACCACCACCAGCACCTTGAGCGTGCCATCGCCGATCGGTCTGGACCTGGGTCCGAAAAAAGTCGACAGCCGCGACGCCCTGATCGGGGTAGCGGTGCTGGTGGTCCTGGCGATCATCTTCTTCGTGATCAAGAACGCCTACGCCAACTGGCGCGTACGTGAGCGCGTGGCACCGAGCCGTGCCAACGCCTCCGGCTGGTTCCTGTTCCTCGGCCTGCTGATGGTCGCGACCATGGCGGTGCTGGCGGTGATCAACTCCGGCCAGTTCCTGGCTCCGCTGTACCTGGCGCCGCTGGGCGGCGTTGCGGCCATCTCCCTGGTTGCCTGGCTGATGACCTTCTCGGCCAAGCGCTGAGTCATCGCTGCCTGATGGCCGGGGTGCGCTGCGCACCCGGCCTGTCTCACCCCAATAGCGGATCAATTGCCAAGTTCACTTGGCCAGCCCACCCGGGCTCATGGAGTTTCTGATGAACGAGAGTGCACAACCTTCCGGCCAGGCAGCAGCCCCGCAGGTCAGTGAAAAGATCCACCCAACCTTGTTCATCGCCCTCGGCGGCACCGGCATGAAGGTCAACATCCGCCTGCGCCGGCGCATCCTCAATGCCATTTGGGGTGGCAACAACCAGGTGCAGCAGATTTCCGACTTCCCCCTGGTGCAGTTCGTCAACTTCGACCTCGATTCGGGTGAAGTGACCCAGGACGGCAAGTCGATCAAGACCGACGTGCTGGCCGAGCAGGTGGCCTTCACCTCCGAAGAAAAGATCATTGAGCCGCTCAACCTGAGCAAGTACACGCACTCCATCGATGAGCTCAACCGCCATCGCGAAGTGGCCGAGTGGTTCCCCCTGACCCCGGAAAAGATCAAGAGCCTGGGCATCGATCCGTCCAAGGGCGCCGGGCAGATCCGCGCCCTGTCTCGGCTGTACTTCTTCGACAAGTACCCGAGCATCCGCGACAAGCTGCGCAGCAAGGTCGGGCGCCTGCTGAGCAACATCGGCGCCCAGGCCGACAAGCTGAAAAAGCTCGGCCTGGAAATCGACCCGGGCAAGATCCGCGTGGTGATCACCGGCTCCGCGGCCGGCGGCACCGGTTCGGGTTCGTTCCTGGACATGGGGTTCCTGGCCAAGGCCATCCTCAAGGAAAACAACATCGCCGGTAAGGTCGACCTGTTCCTGGTGCTGCCGGGCGGCTTCGGCTCGTACAACGCCGAGCGCGTCCAGGCCAACGGCTATGCGGCGCTGATGGAGCTGGAGACCTGCATGCGCGGCAACCCGCTGCTCAAGCACTGGGACGCCACCGACAACCTGTTTATCGACAACCGTCCCTACGACGACGTGTACATCATCGATAACAGCAACGTCGCCCAGGCCAAGACCAGCGACCAGGAAGACATCTACGAGATGCTTTCGGATGCGCTGTTCACCGACTTCACCTCCCAGGATTTCGCCAACAAGAAGCGTTCGATCGCGGTCAACCAGAACCAGCACAAGATCCGCTCCTACAGCGTGAGCCTGCCCCAGGACTACGGCAGCGACACCAAGCTGCACTTCCCGCGCTCGTACTCGTCCCTGGGCCAGGCGGTGCTCGACACCCAGGTCGACGCGCGCCAGCACGTTCGCCTCAATCGCCAGGTGCAGCAGATGCTCAAGGCGTTCTTCGGGGTGGCCAACGCCAATAACGCGGTCAACGACAATCGCCCGACCGACAAGGAACGCGACGAGTTCCTGCGCGAGCAACTGAACGTCACCCCACGGACCTTCACCGAGCTGCCGGACTTCCTGTCCCGCGTCGAGTTGACCCTGGCCACGGGCGAGTTCACCCACTACCAGATCGCCGACGACCTGTTGCAGGTCGAGGGCGACAACAGCATCACCGCGCAGATCGAGCAGAAAACCGAGAGCCTGTTCGAACGCCTGCAAAACGGCGGGGCGGACAAGGATCAGTGGCTGACCCACGTGCGGGAAATCCAGCAACAGCTGGAGCGCGACACCAAGGGCAGTTCGGTGGACAGCGCCGAGCGCAACCACGAAGTGCGGATCAAGGAAAACCGCAAGAAGCGCATCGCCGAACTGGTGCGTGAAGACGCCTTGCCCGAGAAGCTGTTCCGACGCCTGGATGATGACGAGCGCGGCGGCCTGGATTACACCCTGGCGCTGGTGGAAATGCTCAAGGACCGCCTGGAAAACGAAGGCACCGGGATCATCCCGGCCCTGGAAAAGAACGCCGCGCGCTTCAAGGAACTGTCGGAAAAACTCGAGTCCTCGGAGCTGGCCCGCGAGTTCGAACGCCTCAAGGAAACCACCGGCTCAGGCCTGCTGGCGCGCCTGAGCGGCAAGGACAAGCAAGCCGACACCGTGCTGGTCCAGGTCAAGGACACCCTGCGCGAAAGCCTGCTGTTCTACGTGCGCCATGTCGCCGCCCGTGAAGCGGCGCAACTGCTGCGCGAGATCTCCGAGTGGCTGGGCCGCAAGGAATCGGTGGACCAGAACGGTCGCGCGATCTGGAACGGCTTTGTCGGCCGCCTGCAGGATGGCCGCAACGCGGTGGACAGCCTGCTCAAGCGCATCGACACCGACATCACCAAGATCGACGCCAGCATCAAGGAAAAACACGCCACCCTGATTCCCCTGGCGCCGGTGCAAGGCAACGAAGAGCCGGCCGCCAATGGCGCGGATGTGCGCGAGTGGGCCAAGGACGCGTTCAAGGATTTCGGCGGCTCGAAAGTGCTGTTCGGCAAGTTGCAGACCGAAGAGGGCCAGGAAGAGCTGCTGCTCAAGCTGCGCAATAAATCCGTGCAGCAACTGCCGAAGAACGCGCAGCGCATCGACCCGCTGATGAGCGCCCTGGCGGCCCTGAACCCGGAAGAGCAGCGCGAGAAATTCCGCCAGCTGCTGCAACGGGCCATGCCGTGGGTGCCGCTGAACCTCACGGGCGGTTTCGATATCGGGCAGAAACTCTACACCTGCCTGATCGGTGTGCATGACCATGCCGAGTTCAAGCGCGTATACGGCGCGACCCTCGGCCAATGCCTGCCACAGGGTACGGCTATCAACGCCGGCGATATCCAGTTCGTGGAGTCGGGGATCCCCGGCAAACTGATCTGCTTCACCGAATTGAGCGGCTTCCCGCTGCCGGCGCTGACCCCGCTGTCGACCTACCTGGCCAGCTACCGCAAGGAAAGCGCGGCGATCCCGCTGCATGTGCACAAGCGCATCAGCCAGTTCGTGCAGCCGATCCAGTTCACCCAGGAGCAGTACCGCCAGTTCGCCGAGGACTTCAAACTCTACCTGCACGCGATTGCCCTGGGCGTGCTCAAGCGCCTGGACAACGGCCTGTACGAGTTCTTTATCGACAAGGAAGACTTCACCATCGGCGACGAATTCTCCATTCGTCAAAGCGGCCTGAAGCCGGTGCACCGCAGCGACATCGAAGCCCAGGTGCGTGACCGCACCCTGAGCCTCAACGAGGTACAGATCGCGGCGCTGATCGCCCTGTTCGAGGACATGAGCCGCAGTGCCTACAAGGCGCAGAAACGCATCGACGAGCAAGGCGCTTCGGAACCGTTCCAGGCCTTCCCGTACAAGATTGCCGAGCTGCTGAAAAAAGAATACCTGGCTCGCCTCAAGCGCCAGGCCGGTGACCGCGACCAGGAACTGGTGAAGTTGGCCGAAAGCTACCTGGGGCGCTTCAGCCAGCGCGTGATCGGCTCCCGGGCCGACGTCTACGCCGATGAAGTGCATGCCGACCACGAAGAAAAACTCAGCGTCGCCAAGGAGTTTTTCGCCGAGGGCTGGCTGGAGAACCTGCTCAAGCCGGTGGCGGCGCCGTTTGCCGGCCAAGCGCCTGCGGCCCCAGGCTTTGCCGCGCCGCCACCGATCGCCGGCGGCGCGCTGCCACCGCCGGTAGCGGCGGTGCAGTACAGCTATCACCTGAACGTCGCCGGGACCAATTACGGCCCCTACACCTCGGCGCAGTTGCAGCAATACGTGCAGACCGGGCAAGTGACCCGCGACAGCATGCTGTGGCGTGAAGGCATGGCCGCCTGGCTCAGCGCCGGGCAGATCCAGGAGTTGGCGCACCTGTTCGCCCCGGCGGCGGGCGGTCACCGCCATTGGGCGGCCCAGCCATGCCGCCACCGCTCTGAACCAAGCGAAGACGAGAACCCTATGTCAGCGTCAGTCAAAGCCGCCGAGTTTCCCGCAACCTGCGCCAGCAGCGCCTGTGGCCGGACACTCTGCGGGCCGGTGAAACACTGCCCGTACTGTGGCGTCGCCGTGCA
>NZ_ATLP01000050.1:0-26544 GCF_000416215.1 Pseudomonas sp. CF161 | reverse complement strand
CCGCGTTGCAGGCCCGGGGCCTGATGGCCGTGGCCGTCACCGCCGACCTGCGCCAGTTGCCCGAGCAGCCGCTGCTGGCGGGCGCCTTGCGCCAGTCGGCCTACCTACACGTGAACAATCCCTGGGAGATTTCCAGTTTATGAATGGCGCCTCACTGGCTGATACCCGGACGGCTGTCGACAGCCATCCGCACCACCCCGAATTTATCGATCTGGTGCCCGGCTCCCTGCGTCGACAGTGGCGCGAGCAAGGGCTGTACAGCGGGCTTGACCTGTTCTCCTCGTTTTACCGCCTGGCCTTGCAGCAACCCCGGGCCCTGGCGGTGGCGGATGCCGGGCAGAGCCTGGATTACCAGCAGTTGCTGGAGCGAGCCCTGAGCCTGGCCCAGGCCCTGGGGCAACAGGGTGTGGTCGCCGGCGATGTGGTGGCGGTGAACCTGGCCAATAGCTGGCAGGCCTGCGCCCTGGACCTGGCCGTGGCGGCGCTGGGGGCGGTGGTCCTGCCGTTTCCCATCGGCCGCAAGAAACGTGAAAGCCGTTCGCTGTTGCAGCGCTCCCGGGCCAAGGCCCTGGTCTGCTCGCGCTGGGTCGGCGAGACCGACTACGGCGCGCTGATCGATGAGCTGGCCGAGCAATTGCCGGCCCTAAGCATCCGCATCCTGCAAGGTCCGGCCCGGGAGGGCTGGCTGGACCTGGAGCGACTCTGGGACGGGCCAAGGCTGGCCTTCGAGCCGGGGCGGATCGACGCCGACGGCCCGGCGCGGCTGATCGCGTCCTCGGGATCGGAGTCGGAGCCCAAGCTGGTGGCCTATTCCCACAACGGCCTGCTCGGCGGCCAGGCGGCCTACCTCGACAGCCTCAGCTGCAGCGACGCCCCGGTGCGTGCCCTGTTTTGCGTGCCCCTGGCGTCGCCGTTCGGCTCCCTGGCCACCTCCTGCGTGATGGCCGCCCAGGGTGGGGCCCTGGTCACCTTGCCGCGCTTTGACCCGGACGAGGTGTTGCGGGCGGTGGTCCGGCATCAGGTCACCCACCTGTATGCCGGGCCGAACATGGTCGACCTGTTGCTGGCCAGCCCGCTGCTGCAGCAAGCGCCCTGGTCCGGGGGCGGCCTGGCGCTGGAAGCGATCATCAGCGGCGGCTCCGCCCTCAGCGCCGAGACCGCCCGTGGCGTGCAGCGCCTGCTGGGGTGTCGCTTGATCCAGTCCTACGGTTCCGCCGACGGCGTGGCCTGCCACACGGCCCTCGACGACCCGGCCTCGGTGCTGGTGGCCAGCGTGGGCAAGCCGGACCCGCGAGTGGTCGGCATCCGCATCGTGGATGAGCAGCAACAGACGCTGCCGATGGGCGAAGTGGGCGAGATCTGGGCCCTCGGGCCCATGACCCCGCTGTGCTACTACGGCGCCCCGGAGCTGAATCAGAGCGCCCGTGCCCCGGGCGGCTGGGTCAAGACCGGCGACAAGGGCCGGCTCGACGCGCAGGGGCGGCTGCAGGTGGTGGGCCGCAAATCCGACGTGATCCTGCGCAAGGGGATCAAGGTCAATGCCGGGGAGCTGGAAATGCTCCTTCACGAACACCCCCAGGTGCTGGACGTGGCGGTGGTCGCCGTGCCCCGCAGCGGCGGCGAAAGCTGGGTCCAGGCCTGCGTGGTCCTGCGCGATCCCCGGCAGGGCTTGAGCCTGGAGGCGGTCAAGCACTTTTTGCAGCACCAGATCGGCCTGGAACGCTTCAAGTGGCCGGATGCCGTCAGCCTGCACCGAGCCTTTCCCCTGGCCCCTTCGGGCAAGGTCGACAAAGCAACTTTACGTGACGAACTATCGAGGAACAGCATGAACCAATCCGTCTCCCCCGTGACCCTGAGCGCCGCCCCGATCCTCGACATCCTGACCGGTGTCGAACGGGCCGGGGTCCTGCGCGCCGCCATCGAACTCAAGGTCTTCGACGGCCTGGCCGAGCAGGCCGCCAGCGCCGCGACCCTGGCCCGGGAACTGGGCACCAGCGAGCGCGGCATGCGCATCCTGCTGTCGGCCCTGGCCGGCCTCGGCCTGCTGCAAGTCGGGGGCGACGGGCGCTATGCCCTCAACGACCTGTCGCGGCGCTACCTGCTGAGGGAGAGCCTGCAATACGTGGGCGGCCTGGCCCAGGTCTACAGCGCCGACCTGATGTGGGAAACCTTCCGCGATTTCAAAAGCGCGGTGATCGCCGGCAAAAGCACCCTGGCGCAGAACATCGAGGCCGATG
Organism: Pseudomonas sp. CF161; assembly: GCF_000416215.1. Lineage (NCBI taxonomy): Bacteria > Pseudomonadati > Pseudomonadota > Gammaproteobacteria > Pseudomonadales > Pseudomonadaceae > Pseudomonas > Pseudomonas sp. CF161. Next base: position 24,307 of record NZ_ATLP01000050.1, on the reverse strand, counting down.
ACCACCCGTACTGGCAGGAGTTTTCCGCGGGGATCGAAAGCACCAGCCGCACCACGGCGCGCCGGGTGGTGGCGCTGTTGGATGAGTGGACGGCGCGGCAAGCGCAGTTGCGGATTCTCGACGTGGCCTGCGGCAACGGCATCTACGGTTTCACCTTTGCCCAGAAGTACCCCCAGGCCCAGGTCACCGGCCTCGACTGGCCGTCGGTGGCCAGCGTCACTGAAGGCTTTGCCCGGCAGTTCGGGGTGGCCGAGCGGGCGCGGGTGATCGGCGGCGATATCTTCTCGGTGGAGATCCCCGGCCAGTACGAACTGGTGATCATGAGCCAGATCCTCCACCACTTCGATCCCGAGCGTTGCCGGCAGTTGATCGCCCGCGCCCGTGCGGTGCTGGCCCCCGGCGGCAAGCTGCTGATCAGCGACTTCATGACCACCGCGATCGACCCGGCCCTGGACCCGCTGCCACGCCTGTTCGCCGCGCAGATGCTCGGCCTGACCGACTGCGGCGACACCTACGCTGTGAGCTTTATCCAGTCGCTGCTGCTGGAGCAGGGCTTTACCGAGGTCAAGGCCCAGCCGCTCAAGGGCCTGCCGATCCACTGCCTGGTGGCCAGCGCCCCGGCCTGATCCGCGCCACTCGCTACCCGCTGTCAACCGGCGCATGGGCTTGCCATGCGCGCGGTTTCCTATTGTCTGGAGGTTTGCATGAACGTTGAACAATCGGCCGTCACCGGGCTTCGCCAGCGTGCTTCGGCGCGCGGCGAGCTGTGGCTGCTGCTGGGTTTTATTGTGGTGACGCTGAACCTGCGGATCGCCTTCGCCGGGGTTGGGCCGATCCTCGGCGAACTGCGCCTGAGCGCGACCCAGGCGACCCTGATTGCCTCGCTGCCGCCGATCTGCCTGAGCCTGTTCGCCCTGGTCGGTGTGCGCCTGCGCCAGCGCTTCGGTGAGGAGCGCACGCTGTTCGCCGCCTTGCTGGTGCTGGCGGTCGGCTGCGGGGTCCGGGCCCTGGGCGTGCACGGTTTGTTTGTCGGCACCTTGCTGGCCGGGGTCGGCATCGCGGTGATGAACGTGGTGGTGCCGGCCCTGGTGCGCAAGCGGTTCCAGCCAACCCAGATCGGCCACATGATGGGCCTGTTTTCCCTGATGCTCGGCAGTGGCGCGGTGTTGACCGCCGGCTTGACCGTGCCGATCTACCAGGGCTTGGGGGCGACGGTCGACGCCGCTTACCTGACCCTGGGCGCCTGGGCCATTCCGGCCTTGATCGCCCTGGTGTTCTGGGCGCCCCAGTTGGGCCATGGGCAGCCGCTTGCCGCGGCGGGCGCAGTGGCCAGCGGGGGCGGGATTCGGGTCCTGAAAAACCGCACCGCCTGGTCGATCACCCTGTTCTTCGGCCTCCAGGCCCTGAACCTCTATGCCTTGCTGGCCTGGTTGCCGAGCATCTATGTCGAGCGCGGGGCCACGGTCGCCGAGGCGGCGCTGTACCTCGCGGTGTCCCAGGTGGGCCTGGTGCTGGGGGGGTATTTCGCGCCGGTGCTGGCGGCCCGGGTCAGGGACCAGCGTGGCTACATTGCCGCCACCGTGGGCTTGTGCCTCGCGGGTTGCCTGGGCCTGCTGTACGCGCCCTTGCCGCTGGCCTGGCTGGCGGTCCTGGTGCTGGGCATCGGCCAGGGCGCAGGGCCGGCCCTGAGTGCCCTGCTGTTTGTGCTGCGCAGCCCCGATCAGCAGGTCACCACCCAGTTGTCGGCCATGGCCCAGGGTTTCGGTTTCATGATCGCGGTGCTCGGCCCTCTGGGCATGGGCTTGCTGCATCAGTATTCCGGGGGCTGGGTCCTTCCGTTGCAGGCCTTGATCGGCATCCTGTTGTTCGAGCTCTGTGTCTCCCTGCGTGCCGGCAAGCCCGGCACCCTGGCTGATTGAGCGGGGGGGGAGGAAGCATGACCCACGCCCGGGAGACCCTGGAGCACCTGTCATTGAGTACCCAGATCAACGCCCGCATCGAGGGCCTGCCGGTGGTCGGCTGGCAGGCCCGGGTGCGCCTGTTGCTGGGGGTGATCACCTTTTTCGAAGCCTTCGACCTGCTGCTGATTTCCTTCACCCTGCCGCTGCTCAAGCAGCAGTGGCAGCTGGACCCGACCCAGGTCACCCTGATCATCGGCAGCGGCACCCTGGGCATGCTCCTTGGCGCGCTGTTCGCCGGGGCCCTGGCCGACCGGGTGGGGCGCAAGCCGGTGTTGCTGGCGGCGATGCTCCTGACCGGGCTGTTCAGTGCGCTGATCGCCTGTTCCAGCGACTGGCAAGGGCTGCTGCTGGGGCGCCTGCTGCAGGGGATCGGGATTGGCGCCGAGGTGCCGATCGCTGCGCTGTACCTCAGCGAAATCGTCAGCTCCAGGGTTCGTGGGCGATTTGTGCTGGTGTATGAGTTGTCCTTTCCCTGCGGCCTGATGTTCGCCGGGGTGGCCTGCACCTGGGCCTTGCCGCTGATGGGCTGGCGCCCGCTGTACTGGCTGGGCAGCGTGCCCCTGTTCCTGGCGGTGCTGGTCTACTTCTATGTGCCCGAGTCGGCGCGCTGGCTGGCGGCACGGGGCCAGTTTCGTCGGGCCCAGGCGTGCATGGCGCACATGGAGCGGGCCACCGGTCGCGCGGTGCCCGAGCCGACGCCGGCCGAGGACCTGGCAACCCCGGGCCACCGGGCCTGTGTGGGCTGGCGACAACTGTTCAAACCTGGGCTGCGGCATGCCTCGGCCAGCGTCGCGGCCTTGTGGTTCCTCGGCTACCTGGTGAATTTCGCCTTGTTGATCTGGCTGCCGAGCCTGTATGTCGAGGTGTTTTCCACGTCCCTGGCGCAGGCCCTGAACTTCGCCTTGTTGAGCAACGTCGCCGGCCTTGCCGGGTGCATGGCCGGTGCCGGGTGCGTCGATCGGATCGGCCGCGTGCCGCTGCTGTTCGGCGGTTACCTGGGGGCCGGCCTGAGCCTGGTGCTGATTGCGCTGACGGTGGCCGCGCAGCAGGTGCTGCTGGTGGCGCTGCTGGCGGCCAGTTGTTCGTTTTTTCTGTATGCGGCGAACATGAGCCTGCACCTCTATACGCCGGAGTTGTATCCCACGTTGCTGCGGGGCAAGGGCGCGGCGTGGGGCGCTTTGTGCAACCGCAGCGGGGCCCTGCTGGGCTCCGTCGGCATGGGCTGGCTGCTGGCCTGGCACTGGGGGGCGATGGCGATTTTCATCCTGCTGGGCGGGCTGTTGCTGCTGGCCAGCGCCATCGCCCTGCAGGCCCGGGAAACCAAAGGCCGGGCGCTGGGTTGAGGCAGTGTCGGATGGAGGTTTATGAGCCCTGCAGTTGTCCCGGCTGATGGGAAGGGCGGTCAAGGCTGAAGATCCGCTTGCGGCTGTGCCAGGCCAGGAGCAATACCAGGCTCAGGCCCGCCAGCAGGCAGCTCAACATGCCGGCGTAGCCGAGACGGTCGAGCAGCACCCCGGCAAGGATCGGCACCAGGGTGCGGGTGGCGACGAACAGGCTCGACTGGATGCCGTAGTCCAGGGCCGCCAGCCCGGGACGGGTGTGGTACATCATCAAGCCGAACATCAGGCCGGCCGAGGCGCCCATCGCCAGGGCCACCAGCATGGCGGCGACGATCAAGGCGTTGTGACCCAGGCCGGCCAGCAGCACCAGGGTCAGGAAACCGATGGCCAGCAGATTGCCCAGGGCCAGCAGCGGCAGGCTGATGCTGGCGCCGATCAGCCGGGTCAGGCGCCCGGCGAGCATGCTGGAGAGGGCGCCGACCAAGCCGCCGACTATCCCGACGATAAGGGCGATGCGGTCCGCGGCGAACCCCTGGTCGAGCATCAGCGGCTTGAGGTACAGCCACACCGCACCGAGGAACGGGTAATACAGCAGCACCAGCAGGCCCCAGGCGCGATGTTCGGCCACCGCGAAGTAACCCGGCCACTGGCGCCAGCCGGCCTGTACCGGCAGCGGCTCGGGCCGAGCCAGGGACGGCGCCTCGGGTTGCCCGACGCCGGGCTTGAGCCAGGGCAGCAGCACCGCCCCCGACAGCAGGCCCAGGCCCAGCACGTAGAAAGGCCAGGCCCAGCCGGCGCGGGTGTGCAGCAGCAACATCACGCCACCGCCGACAATCGCCCCCAGGGACATGGCCGCGGAGCGAATGGCGCCGGCGCGGACCCGCTCCGACTCCGGGAGGATCTGGATCGCCAGGGCGTTCAGCGGCACATCGGCCCAGGTGCCGAGCACGCTGACCAGCATCGCCAGGAGGAACATCAGGCGCGGCTCGGTGTTGCCCAGGTCATGGGCCGCGAGCAGCCACAAGGCGCCGGCGTAGCCGAGCACCAGCACCAGGCTCCAGTTGCGGTAGCTGGCCCGGCCCAGCCGATAGCGATCGACCGGGGTGGCCAGGAGGAATTTGAACATGGCGGGCAGGCCGGCCAGTTGCATCAGGCCGATCTGGGTCCCGCTCCAGCCGTTCTGGCGCATGACCAGGGGCAGGCCGATGTAGAGGTAGATCAGGGGCGCGGTAAGCGCCAGGTTGAGCCAGCCCAGCAACAGCTGTTGGGGCCACCATGAGGTGCGGGGAGCGGGGATCGGCATTGAACAATTCCTTATGAGCGTCGGATCAGGCGCAGGCCCGCCTCCCGGGGAGGGCGGCAGGCGATGACAGGGTCGGCCGGGTCATCCGCGGCGCGGTGGCGCAGGCGGACAGGGCGAGTCAGGACGGTATGTTAGTGCAATCCGAGATGAGAATGATTAGCATTGCGTGTGCGTGGCGGTGAATAACCTATGGGAAACGGCTGGCGGCCTTGGGCTTGCCGGACGCTGTAGTCGGATCCGCTGCCATCAGATCGGTGCCGGCTTCGCCGTGGCACCGCAAGGAAGCCAGGCAAGCGCGGCCGGTCGAGTCAGGCACGCGGATTGAGGGAATGGAAATGCGAGAGTTATCGAGCCCGGCCCGGGCCAGTCAGGATTCATCGGCGTCCTCCTCCTGGACGCAGTTCGAGGGCGCTGCGGGAACGGGCAACTATCAGGTCGAGCGACTGGACTGTGAAGCGGGGTTCACGGTGATCAAGTCCCAGATGACCGCCCACAAGATCTGCGCCGAGCTGTGCCAGCACCAGGGGGCGGAGCGCATGCTGGTGATTGCCTTCGCGTTGTCCGGGCAGTCGGAGTTCCGTTGTCCGAACGGCCGGGAAATGAAGTTCCAGCCCAACCAGGCGACGGTCTCGGTTTTTCGCGAGGGCCAGGGCCAGCGGGTGTACGCCGCCGACACGCCGATCCAGCAATTGCGCCTGGTGGTGACCGAGTCGGCCCTGGCCCGGTTCGTTGGCCCGGAGCGCTGCCAGGGCCTGCTCGGCAGCGCCCTGGGCCAGCATGAAAGCTTTCGCCAGGTGGCCTGCTGCGACATCAACCCCAGCGAGCACCTGCGGCGCCTGAAAAGCCCGAGCATCCACCACCAGGACGGCCTGACCCAGCGCATTCATGCCTTGAGCCTGCTGTCAGAGCAGCTCCAGGCCCTGGAAGTGGCCCCGAGCCGCCAGGCCAAGTTGACCGCCCGGGACCTGGACACCCTGGATCGCATTGACCTGTACATGCAGTCCAATCTGGACCAGCCGCTGAACAACGCCTACCTGTGCGCGGCCATGGGGGTCAGCGAGTACCGGCTCAAGGAATACTTCCGTCAGGTCCACGGCATCAGCCCGGGACGTTACCTGCTGGAGCTGCGGATGAACCGCGCGCGGGAACTGCTGGGCGCCGGCTACCGGGTGTCCGAGGTGGCGTACAAGGTCGGTTACCAGCACCCGAACAACCTGACGGCGGCGTTTACCCGGCACTTTGGCCATACGCCCAAATCGGTGTGCGGCAACCGCGCCACCTGATCTCGGGCAGGGCGCTGCGCTGCCGGGGCGATGAGCCCCTGTGGCAATATCCGGAACGCCGGCTGCCGTTCGCTTGTCAAACCCCCTTCAGCAGCCTGGTGATCAACCCTGTCATGACCCCTTCGGGCCCGGGCGCCTGCCACGTCACTGCGACAATGAGGAATATGCGATGAAAGTTCTGATGGTTCTCACGTCTCACGATCAGTTGGGCAACACCGGTTTGAAAACCGGGTTCTGGCTTGAAGAGTTCGCCGCCCCTTACTACGTGTTCAAGGATGCCGGCGCCGAGGTGGTGCTGGCGTCGCCGGCGGGCGGCCAGCCGCCGTTGGACCCGAAGAGCGCACAGCCCGATTTCCAGACCGCAATGACCCAGCGCTTCAACGCTGACCCGGCGGCGCAGAAGGCCCTGGCCAGCACCGTCAAGCTGGAGACGGTCAACCAGCAAGACTTCGACACGGTGTTCTACCCCGGTGGGCATGGCCCGCTGTGGGACCTGGCCGAGTCCAGGACCTCCATCAGCCTGATCGAGTCGTTCGAGCGTGCCGGCAAGCCCATCGGCTTTGTCTGCCACGCGCCTGGGGCACTGCGCCATGTGCAGGCCGCCGACGGCACGCCGTTGATCAAGGGCCGTCGGGTCACCGGCTTCACCAACGGCGAGGAGGCGGCGGTGCAACTGACCGATGTCGTGCCGTTCCTGATCGAAGATGAGTTCCAGCGCCTGGGCGGGCTGTATGAAAAAGGGCCGGATTGGGCACCGTTCGTGGTCGAGGACGACAAGCTGATCACCGGCCAGAACCCGGCCAGTTCCGAGGCCGTGGCCAAGGCCCTGCTGGCGCGCTTGAGCTAGAGGCCGCGCGGCTTCACCGATAACGCCAGGCACGCACCCGTGGCGAGGGAGCTTGCTCCCGCCGGGCCGCACAGCGGCCCCCCAACAAAGCGCTGGAGTACCCCAGCTCCAGCGCCAGCACACGCCCTCGCCCTGGGTGAGCTCTGGCTTGCCCGTGCCTCAGCTCCCCCCGGGATGCTGATACACCGTCGCACTCCAGTAGCGGCTGCCGTTGCGGCTTTGGCGAGTCCAGCCATCGGCCAGCAGTTGCCTGGCGATCAGGCGATTCATCACCCCATGCCCGAGCAGCAGCACCGGTCCTTCGCTGGCCAGCGACTGCAGGCGTTGCGCTGCACTGCTGGCGCGGGTCCGGGCCTGGGCGGCGGATTCGACCTTGGGTGAGTAACCGTACAGCCATAAGACCCGCAGGATAGCGGCCCAGGTAAACGGCGAGAGCCGTGGTCGTTTCCAGCGGGCATAAGGCAGTTGCGCTTCGCAGAACACCCCGTCGACCAGCACCGGCTCCAGGCCCAGCGCCTGGACCGAGGAGAGCGCACGAGGCGCGCTGCTGGAAACGATCACCCTGGCCCTGGCCGCCAGTTGCCTGCTGGTATCGGGGGCAGGGTGCCGGGTGATGACGGACTGGTCGTAATCTTCGATCCAGGCTTTCATACCCAGCGCCGACACCTTGCCGGTGCTCGCCAGCTGCGGCTGGCCGTGGCGCATCAGGATTATTTCTTTGCTCACCGTCGCTTTACGTCCTTGTAGTCGGGGGGCGCGAGAGTAGCGTTTTTGCGCTGATGGATGGGGATTTATCGCGCACGGCAGGGGGTTAGGGTTTGAACCCGCCATGCTTCCGATACCAATCAAGCGTGTCGCCGATGGTCTGCTCCAGCCCCCGAAAACTCAGGTCCAGTTCCTGTTCGCTCTTGCGGTGGTTGAAGCCGGTGCGGTGCTCCTCCCTGATCAACAGGCGCAAGGTCGCCATGCTCAGCAAAATGGGCTTGCCGGTAAGGCGCGCATAGACCTCCTGGACAGCGGCCAGAGCATAGAGAAAGGGCAGTGGCAGCCGCCGAACCGGGGTCTTGACCCCCGCAATACGCCCCAGGACAGGCACCAGTTGGGCCATGGTCTGGTTCCGTCCTGCGGCAAGATAACGCTCGCCGCGCCGCCCATGCTTGGCGGCGGCAATCAGTGCCCAGGCCACGTCTCGGGCATCGACCACGGAGAAGGTGCCGGGGATCAGCCCGGGCAGCTTGCCATTGACCACATCCTTGACCAATTGCCCCGAAGAGGTCGGCCCCCTGTCGCCCGGACCCCACATCCAGCCCGGCAGCACCATGCAGGCGTGCAGCTCGGGATGGGTTTCAAGAAACTCCAGGAGCACGCGCTCAGCCCGGATCTTGCTGCGGTAGTAGTCATCGGCGTCGGCCTCGGCCCGCAGGCAGGTCTCATCGATGGCGCTGCCCGGTGCGCCGTCGAGCACGGCAATCGAAGAGGTATGGACGAAGCGCCGTATGCCCGCGGCATAAGCCTGGTGCAACAGGGCTTGGGTGCCGGCGACATTGATCTTTTCCAACTGCTCCCGGTGACTGCCACCCTTGTAGTTATCGCGAAAGAAGGCCGCCGTATGAAACAGCGTATCGCAGCCGTGCAGTGCCGCTGCGAACGCCTCGACATCGGCCATGTCCCCCACCACCAACTCCACGCTCGGCAGGTCGTAGAACTGTTGTTCGCCTTTGCTTCGCGAGCGGACCAGGGCCTTGACCGCGTAGCCCCGGGCGACCAACTCACGCACCAGGTTGTTGCCCAGCAGGCCGGTTGCGCCGGTCACGAAGGTGCTGCGTATGGCTGCCTGCGCATCAGGCGGATAGAAGACAGGTGCGGTGTGTGGTGCAAGGTCGTTGTGGCCGGTGGTCATACAGTCCATTCCAGTGGTGTCCAGGGCCGATAGATATACCTTCGCGCCCGCTCATGAAAAACAGCGACTGCTGCATAATGGCTTTGCATATATGCAAAACAGGGAGCAGGGGACGTATGGCTGTGCAAGCAAATTGGGACGATCTTCGTCTGCTGTTGGCCGTCTCGCGCCGTGGCAGTTTTCTGCAGGCCGGCCAGCTGTTGGGTGTCGCGGCGTCGACCGTGTCCCGCCGCCTGACCCAGCTTGAGGCCGCCCTGGGCGAACCCCTCGTCGAACGAGGCGTTGAAGGATGCTGGTTGACCGCGCGTGGCCAATCCCTGGTGGAGGTCGCCCAGGCCGCGGAAGCCGGGTTGCGGCGGCAGACGGCGACTGAGCTGCCGGGGTCGCACCCGGAGCTGCATGGCAGTGTGCTGGTCAGTGCGGGGGAGGGGTTCTCCTCAAGTGTGCTGGAGGCCGCGAGTCGTTTCACCACCCTGCACCCGGGGTGTTCGGTGGAGCTGCAGGTCACTGCCGACTTTCAGAAAATCGCCCGCGGTGTGGCGGACATCGCCGTGCGCACCACGCACCTGGGTGAGCCCTCGCTGATTTATCGAGCCCTGGGCCCGCTTTTCTACGGCGTGTTCGCCGATGCCGAGTACCTCAAGCGCTGTCCTGGGGTGACCCCGGCCACGGCGGTCAATATTGCCTTGCTGCCACCGCTGGACATGTTGCCGCAGATGCGAGCCGCCAAAGCTGCGGGCCTGGACCGGGCGCAGATCAGCGTCAATTCGTTCGCTGCCCAACTGGAGTCGGTGAAGCGCGGCATGGGGGTGGCGGTTCTGCCGCGTATCCTGGCGCAGGACCTGGTCGAGCTGTTCCCGGAGCTGGCGCTTCCCGCCATGGAGGTCTACCTGGTGACCCGGCCCCAGGCGCTGAAGCAGCCCCATACACAGTGTTTCTTCGCCATCCTTGAGCAGGTGCTGCGCGAAGCCCTGTGCATGCAGCCTGCTGAAGGGGGCGCCGGGTGACCCCCGGGTTCGCCATCAACATACTCATGGTTTTTACAGCGATGCTCTGACCACCAATGGACAATCAACCGGCTGGGCTCCCGATACCTCGAGGGTTTCGATCAAGTGTCGGGCGGCATTGCGCCCGATGTCGTAGTACGGCAGTTGCACCGTGGTCAGGGGCGGGATGAACAGCTCGGCGATACCGATCATGTTGTCGTAGCCAAGCACCGCGACGTCGGTGGGGATTTTCAGGCCACGGCCCAACAGCAGTTGGTACGCGCAAAAAGCAATGCGGTCGTTGCCGCAGATCAGAATATCGAACTGCGGACGGCCCTCGATGATGTGCCGTTCGAGGATCGTGGCGGTTTCACCGTAGGCGTCATGTTCGGACAGGTCGTATTGCAACAGTCCCTCAGGGGCCAGGCCGAACGCCTGGCAGGCCCGCTGCATGCCTTTTTGTCGCAGTTCCCAGGCCAGGCTCTGTCTGGGCAGGTTGATAAACAGCGGGCGCCGGTAGCCTTGGCTCAATGCGTGATGGACCGCTCGGTATTGGCCCATTTCGTCGTCGGGCACATAGCTGACCAGACGGCTGTCATCGGCCAGGCAATTGGCGAGGACCAGGGGTTTGCTTTTCAAGCGCTCGGGTATGCACACCTCGCGCAGCCCCATGGCGCTGAAGATCAGACCGTCGGGGCGGTGAGACAGCATCAGGTCGATGTTCTGGTCGGTGGGCGGGTTGCTCAGCAGGTTGAGGATAAAGACGTTCCAGCCGGCTTGTTGCGCGGTCTGCTCGATGGACAGCAGCAGTTCGACCGCGAACGGTGTGGTCGCGGTGTCCAGGGCAAACACGCCGATGGTGCGGGTCTGCAGGTTGTCTCCGCGAATCCTGCGCGCCGACAGGCTCGGTACGAACTGCAGTTCATCAATGGCGCGGCGTACCCGTTGATAGGTCTCGGGGCTCAGTTTTTCCGGATTGTTGAGCGCGCGCGAGACGGTCATCAGGGACACACCGGCCAGCTGTGCAACGTCTTTCACTGAAGTCATGCTGGGCGGGGCCTGTCAGGTTGACGGGCGATCATGACACAGGGGCCGGACTTGTTGCGACTGCAATGACCCCCCTCATAGCCAGCCCGAGGCCAGTGGCCACGCATCGGCAATCGCCACCCGGCCGCCCTGTGCATTGGCCAGCAGCTTGACTCCCAGGCTGTCGGTTTGCGGGTAGAGGCGGCTGCTGAGGGTGAAGCGCCCGGCGCTGTCGAACACTTCGATGGATGAGCGATCGAGGAACACTCGCAGTTCAATTCGCCCCGAGGCCGGGTCTATGGCCACGCTGCGCTGGCCGCTGACATGGCTTCCCGAGTGGCTTCGGTCCAGCACCAGGCGCTGCAGCGCCGCATCGTAGTAGAGCAGGGTGCGTTCATGGCCGTCCGCGCTACAGCGCAAGGCCACCCCCAACTGGCCGTCGGTGTTGCCGAGCAGGTCCAGCAGCAGGTGAATTTCTAGCCTGTCGCCCCGGATATGCGGCACCCATTGGCTGTCCGATTCGCTCAACCAGGGCGTGCCGGTCAATGGCGCCTGGCGCAGCGCGATGAGTTCGCGGGCCGGAAATACCCGCAGCCGATCGGCGTGCAGTTCAAGTTCGCGCGGCAGGCCGAGCATCCCGCGCCAGTGGTGGGCGGTGCAGGGCGTCGGGCTTTCCCACATGTCGAGCCAGGCCCACACCAGGCGCCGGCCATCGGCCGCCTCCAGGGTCTGCGCCGCATAGAAGTCGTGGCCGTTATCCAACTCGATAAAAGGCCCGCCCGTGAACTGCCACTGGCTGTCGAGGCGGCCCACGCGATAACCGGTGTGGTACTTGTTGAGTTGTGCGTAACCCTGGGCTGGCATGCCTTGGGGCGAATACAGCAGCACATCGCGCCCATCGAGGCGAAACAGGTCCGGGCATTCCCACATGTAGCCGTCGCCGTCGCTGCCGCTGGCTGCATAGTCGAGGAACTCCCAGGTGTGCAGGTCCGCAGAGCGGTACAGCGGCAGCAGTGGCTGGTCCTCCAGGCGCGCGCCGGCAATCAGGTACCAGTGCTCATCCTGCCGCCAGACCTTGGGGTCACGAAAATGCATGATACCGGCGTGCGGCGCCGCCTCGATCACCGCGCCGTGCTTGACGAAGTGGATGCCGTCGACGCTGGTGGCGAGGCACTGGACCTGGCGGATAAAACGCTCGTCGCCCACGTCCCCGAGCCAGGTGTGTCCGGTGTAGATCAGGGCCAGGGTGTCGCCGTGGACCACCGCGCTCCCGGAAAAACAGCCGTCACGGTCCACCTCATCGCCGGGCGCCAGGGCAATGGGCAAGTGCTGCCAATGCACCAGGTCAGCGCTCTTGGCGTGCCCCCAATACATCGGGCCCCACTTCGCATCAAAGGGGTAGTGTTGATAGAACACGTGGTATTCGCCGCGAAAGTACACCACGCCGTTAGGGTCGTTCATCCAGCCTGCCGGGGGGGCCAGGTGATAACCCGGGCGATAGTCGTCGACAACCCGCGCCCGGCCGGTGTTCAGCGCCTGTTGCGCCTGCTCGATAGCGGCGGACATCGGATCGCTCAGTGCATTCAAGGACAACGTCATAGGGCGCCTGCTTTGACCGAGTGCAACGCAGCGCCTTCAGCCAGGTGTTGATGGGGCGGTGGCTGGCGTTTCAAGGCGCGGCCATCCGCGTTGAACAGGTGCAGGTGTTCGACCGGCAGGTGCAGCTCGACCCGGTCGCCTGCCTGCCATCCGGCGTTGGCCTCGCAACGGCAGATCAGCGGCTGCTCTTGGCCGGTGTCGAGGTGCACATAGGTTTCGCTGCCCAGGTATTCGACCCCAGTCACGAGCACGCCCGCGTCGCCGTCCGCGGCGTTGAGTGACACCTGCTCCGGGCGGATGCCCAGGGTCACTGGCGCGTCTGCGTCCAGGTCCGAGCTGTCGAAGGGCAGGGCGGTGATGCCCAGTATCGGGCTGTCGATCAGGCTGCTCAGGCCTGGAGCCTGCAGGCGTGCTTCCAGGAAGTTCATCCGTGGCGAGCCCAGAAAGCCGGCGACAAAGCGGCTGGCCGGGCGTTCGTAGAGGTCGCGTGCGGAGCCGACCTGTTCGACTTGGCCACCCTTGAGTACGACGATTTTGTCGGCCAGGGTCATGGCTTCGACCTGGTCGTGGGTGACGTAGATCATGGTCGAGCCCAGGCGCTTATGCAGTCGGGCGATTTCGTTGCGCATCTGCACCCGCAACGAGGCGTCGAGGTTGGACAGCGGTTCATCGAACAACAAAATGTCCGGCTCCCGCGCCATGGCCCGGCCCATTGCCACGCGCTGCCGCTGCCCGCCCGAGAGCTCCTTGGGCTTGCGTTGCAGCAGGGTGTCCAATTGCAGGACCTTCGCGGTTTTCAGCACGCGCTCGCGCAGGCTGATCTTTTCGGTCTTGGCCAGCTTGAGGCCGAAGCTGATGTTGTCGTAGACGCTCATGTGCGGGTACAGCGCATACGACTGAAACACCATGCCGACCCCGCGCTCGCGCGGCTCCAGGTCGTTGACCCGGCGCCCGTCGATCAGCAGGTCGCCGTCGCAGATCGAGTCCAGTCCGGCGATCAGTCGCAGCAAGGTTGACTTGCCGCAGCCCGAAGGACCGACGAAAACCACGAACTCACCCGCTGCAATCTCGAGGCTGACGTCACGCAGAATCCGCATGCCGCCCAATTGTTTGTTGACGTTGGCTAACTTCAGTTTGATCACGATGCTGTTCCTTGTAGTTGTTGGGCATCAACCCTTTAACGCGCCGGTAGTGAGGCCGGAGACGATACGGCGCTGGAAAACCAGGACCAGAATCACCAGCGGCACGGTCACCAGTACCGATGCCGCCATCAGCAGTCCCCAGGGCAGCTCATGGGAGCTGCCGCCGGAAATCAGGGCGATGGCGACCGGGACCGTGCGTTGTGTATCGGTGAGGGTGAAGGTCAGGGCGAACAGGAATTCGTTCCACGCAGCAATAAAAGCCAGCAAGCCGGTGGTTATCAGGGCTGGCCACAGCAGTGGCAGCAGCACGCGGGTCAGGGTGACCCAGGGCGAGGCGCCATCCATGATGGCCGCTTCCTCCAGTTCGTGGGGCAGTTGCCCCATAAAGGTGGTCAGCACCCAGACGGTAAAGGGCAGGGTGAAAATCGTGTAGCTGAGGATCAGCGCCCAGGAAGTGTTGTACAGCCCCAGGGCGCGGATCACTTCAAACAGGCCAGACAGCACCGCCACCTGGGGAAACATGGAGACCCCCAGCACCAGCATCAACACCACACCACGCCCGCGAAACTTGACCCGGCCCAAGGCATAGGCGGCGGTCAGGCTGAGAAACAGCGCCAGCACCACCACGCTCAAGGCAACCAGCAGCGAATTGCTGATGGCTTGCAGAAACGAGGGCTGGCTGAGGACCGCCGCGTAGTTGGAGAAGTCCGGTTTATCGATCCAGTAGCTCACCTCGAACAAGGCGCTGGAGGGCTTGAGTGAAGTGATGATGGCGTAATAGAACGGGAACACCGCATACAGCAGCAGAATCCCGATCAGGCACCAGAGTCCGAGGCGCAGCAGCGCTTTTTTCAGTAGGCGCAGGTTCATGCGCGAACCTCCATTTGTCGGCGTCCAAGATAGAGGTAGAGCACGGCGATAACCGCCACCACCAGAAACAGCAGGGTCGAGGCCGCGCTGCCGTAGCCCACGTCCTGGAATTCCACCAGGTGCTGACGGGCATAGACCGACATGCTCATGGTGCTCGAGGAGTTCGAGGTCAGGACGTAGATCACGTCGAACACGCGCAGCGAGTCGAGGATGCGGAAGATCGCCGCCACCAGCAGGGCCGGCATCAACAGCGGCACCGTGACGCGCCAGAACACCCGCAGCGGATGGATGCCGTCGACCCGTGCGGCTTCGTAGCAATCGCCGGGCAGCATCTGCAAGGCCGCCATCATCAGCAGCGTGACGAAGGGCACGGTTTTCCAGACGTCGACGATGATCACCGCCCACATCGACAGCGCCGCATCCGCAGTCCAGGCCAGGGGCGCGTCGATCAGGCCCAGGCTCAGCATCAGGTGATTGATGACGCCGAACTGGTCGTTGAGCATCCAGGACCAGATCTTGGCCGAGACAATGGTCGGGATCGCCCATGGGATCAGAATCAAGGCCCGCACCAGGGAACGGCCGGTGAACTTGAGGTTCAGCAGCAACGCCACCAGCAGCCCCAGGACCATTTCCAGGCCCACCGAGATCACGGTGAAGTGCAGGGTGTTGCGCACCGCGTTCCACCATTGCGGATCGACCAGGATCCCCGACCAGCCGGAGCCGTTATGGAACAGGTAATTGCTCAGGCCGACAAAGGAACCGCCAGTGGTGTCCGCCAGGTTGGCGTCGGTCAGGCTGAACCAGAAGGTGCGCAACAGCGGCCAGGCCGCGACCAGTGCCAGGCACAGCAGCATTGGCGCCAGAAACAGCCAGGCGGCACGCACGCGGCGGCGCTGGACAGGGGTTTCCCGAGTGGCGAGAGGCTCGTCACAGGAGATCGCGGTAGAAGAGACAGGCATGAGAGATTCCTTTCTTGTGGCTTACCAGTTCCGGTGCTTGATGCGCGTCAGTTCGCCTTCCAGCTCGAGCAGTGCCTGGTCCACCGGCAGTTCGCCGGCCAGCACGCCATGCACCCGATCAAAGAACGCGTTGGAGACTCGCGGATAGCGGCTGGCGGTGATCGCGGCGGGGCGCATCACCCCATCGTTGAGAATGTCGCGCAGCTGGCTGTAGTAAGGCATTGCCGCGAGCAGGTCGGGGTCTTGGTAGAGCGACTCGATAACCGGGTTGTAGGCACCGGTCAGGGCCCGGTGTTTTTGCTGTTCGGCGCTGCTCAGGTAGGCCACCAGTTCTGCGGCAAGTTTCGGGTTGGCGCTGTAACGGGAGACCGCCAGGCCCCATCCGCCAAGCGTCGAGGCGTGGCTGCCGGCGGTGCCGCCGCGGGGCAGGGGAGCGACCCCAACCTGATCCTTGACCGCGCTGTCCGGGCTTTGGACCAAGGCCCAGACATACGGCCAGTTGCGCATGAACAGCGCGTTGCCCGACTGGAATACCCCACGTCCTTCCTCCTCGGTGTAATTGAGTACGCCGCGCGGGGAGATGTCGCCGACCCAGCTTTTGGCCAGGGTCAGGGCTGCCCGTGAGGCCTGGCTGTTGACCACGATCTCTCCCTGCGGGTTGATCAATCCGCCCTGGGGCTGGCTGCTGATCCACTCCAGGGCATTGCAGGTCAAACCCTCGTAGGCGCGGCCCTGGAAGATGTAGCCCCAGGCATTGGGGTTGCCGGCACTACGCTCGGCCTGCTGCACCTCTCGGGCGGTGGTGGTCATCTCTTCCCAGGTCTGGGGAACCGGCTTGTGGTACTTCTCGAGCAGGTCCTTGCGGTAATACAACAGGCCCGAATCCGTGAACCACGGCATTGTCACCAGCCGTCCATTGACCGTGGCGTTATCGACCTGGGCCTGGAAGTAGCCTTGGGTCACATCGCCCGGCAGCACTTCGCGCAGGTCCATCAAGTGCTTGGCCAGCATTCCCGGCCACACCATGTCGATTTGAATGATGTCTATGTCGGCGGACTGGGCACTGAGGATCTGCTGGTAGAACGACAAACGCTCAGTGGCCGAGTTCGGTGTGGAAACCACCTCGACCCGGTTGCCAGTCTGTTTCGACCAGGCATCGACGGCCTCTTTGCACAGTTGCAGTTCGGCACCTACGGCACCGCATGAGATCGTCAGGTTGGCTGCGTTCGAGAGCAATGGAAACCCGGCGCAGAGCGTGAAAAAAGCGGCTGGAAGAAGCGATTTAAGCTGTTTCATGAAGCCCTCTTTATTTTTGTTTTTATAAAAGTTAACGTTAACATCGCCAAATGTAGCAGCGTATATGCGATGAGGCACCCTTTTTTTCGCTGATTTTGACAATTCGCTCATCAGCCGAAAAAAAGGCCGACCACCTACAGAAAACAATAAAAACAAACAGGAAAAACCACATGCAGAAAGCATCAAGCTGGCTCTTCGCAGGGGTGCTCGGCACCTCATTGGCGAACGCTCAGGCCGCGACTCTGGAGGAGCGCATGGCGGCATTCGAAGCCCGCGCCAGCGCCGCGGAAACACGTGCGGCCAGGGCCGAACAGCAAACCCAGGCGCTGGCCAAGGAACTGCAACAACTCAAGCTCGCCACGCCCGCCGTGGCGCCTGCCGTCGCTGCCACAACCCCCACCGCCAATGCCGGCGCCGCGCCGACGCTGGACACCCGGGTGGCCACCCTCGAAGCCCGTCAGCAGAGCCTGGAAAAACGGCGCAGCCCCTCTGAGCACCTCACCGACGGGTTCAGTTTCAAGGGCTACGCTCGCTCCGGATTGCTGATCAACGACAGCCTGGGTGGCGGTCGCGGCGGCCCTTACACCACCCCTGCCGGTTCGGTCGGCGGGGCAGTGGGGCGCCTTGGCAACGAAGACGACACCTACATGCGCATCGACCTGTCGAAAGAGGCGTATGCGCAGAACGGCACCCATTCCAAGTTCACCGTGTCGATCGCCGATGGCGTTGAAAGCTCCAATGACTGGACCGCCCAGGAGAGCAACCTGAACGTGCGCCAGGTGTTTACCGAACTCGACCACCTCGCCGCCTTCAAGGGCAATTCGGTGTTTGAAAACGCCACCCTGTGGGCCGGCAAGCGCTTTGACCGGGACAACTTCGATATCCATTGGCTGGACTCGGATGTGGTGTTCCTGGCCGGCACCGGCGGAGGCATCTACGACCTGCAGATGAACAGGAATTGGCGCTCCAATTACTCATTGATCGGGCGTACCTACGGCGACTTCAGCGAGGGCGGGGTGGATGCCGAGGTCGAAAGCTACATCCTGACCTCCAATCAATTCTTCAACGACGGCCAGTGGCAGTGGATGTTCAATGCCATCGGCGCCAAGCAGAACGACATCGGCAGCCGCGCCAATAAAGCCGGCCTGACCCCCGCCGATTCCGGCCTGCACAGTATGCTGGCCAACCATCAGAAGAACTTTTTCGGTCGCGAAGGCTTCTTCAAGACGGCGCTGCTCTATGGCCAAGGCTTGGGCGCAGAGGTCAAAAACATCGGTTCGGATGGTGAGCTGATCGAAGATGCCCGTGCTTTGCGCCTGGCGGTGTATGGCGAGACGCCACTGGTCCCGGGCTGGCGCGTTGGTCCCAGCCTGCTGGCCGAACGCAGCAGCGATCGCTACGTCAAAGGTGACGACTACCGTTGGATGACCCTGAACCTGCGCCTGGCCAATGAGATCAACAGCAATTTCGAGATGGCCTACGAAGTGAGCTGGCAGACCATGGACCTGGACCCCAAGGGCTACCAGCAACGCAATGCGGTCGACGGCAACTTCTGGAAATTCACCGTTGCTCCGACCTTCAAGCCGGATTTCGGTGACTTGCTGACCCGGCCCCAACTTCGCGTATTCGCAAGCGTTATGGACTGGTCGTCGGACCTGGACCGCTACAGTGCGGCGGATGCGTTCGGCAAGAGCGACTTCAGCGCCGGTGGCACATGGCAATACGGCATACAGATGGAAACGTGGTTTTAAGCCATCAGCGGGCAATGGGCCTGACGCGCAGCCTTGCGCACCCGCAGGCCTGATCGCACCGGCCTCCCAAGCCCGATCTATACGCCATCTTAATATCCACCCGGGCAATCAGTGCCCGTCCTTGATACGGCCTCTCTTATGCTTTTGCGCAGGGGAGGTCAGGTCAATCCGTGCCTTGATCATCCCCCTGTTGGCGCCCGGTTTCGGGGGCCATCTTCGAATAATGGCTGCGGGTCTCAGGCTGCGAATTCACATCGCCCATGACTCTTTTCGCCTTCATCAAGGGGAGCTGTCTTGTTAACACTGGAATTCATCTACGGCGCCAGCGGCGTGTGCGCTGTCGCTCTGTTCGCCTACCTGGGGTACGCCCTGATTCGTGCAGAAAAATTCTGATGGCCCGGCCATAGCGTTTTTCATTCGCCCTGCGGGGCTATCCCAAACAAGGAAACCGGCAATGTACGACCTGACGTTCGTGGGGTTGACCCTGTTGTTTTTTGGCGTGACAGCCTGGGCCATTGGCGCCTTGGGCAAGATTTGAACGGAGCATCGACATGTTGAGCACTCTGCTGGAATTTGCGGTGATTCTCGGTCTGATGACCGGGCTTGCCGTGCTGATGGGGAAATGGCTGACCCGGGTGTTCACCGCACCGGGGCATGCCTTGCTGGAGCGCGGAACCTACCGCCTGCTGGGGGTTGATCCGCAGGAATCCATGGGCTGGGCGCGTTATGGCTCGGCGCTGCTGTTGTCGAATCTGGCGATGATGCTGCTGGGCTACATCCTGTTGCGGGTACAGGGCAGCATGCCCCTCAATCCGCTGGAACTGGTGGCGCAGACCCCGGACCTGGCGTTCAACACTGCGGCGTCCTTTATCACCAATACCAACTGGCAGGCCTACTCGGGCGAAACCAGCCTGTCGAACTTCAGCCAGATGGCGGTGATTACCTTCCTGATGTTTGTCGGGGCGACCTCCGGGGTGGTGGCGGCAGCGGGTTTCATTCGCGGCCTGAGCCGTTCCAATGCCACCGGTATCGGCAACTTCTGGGTCGACTTCACCCGCATCCTGTACCGGGTGATGCTGCCGCTGTGCTTTGCCATGGCGCTGGTCTATGTCTGGCAGGGCATGCCGCAAACCCTGTATTCCCAGGCGCTGGCCACGACGCTTGAGGGCGCGCAACAGCAGTTGATTGTGGGCGCGGTGGCGAGCTTCGAGTCGATCAAGCACATCGGCACCAACGGCGGCGGCTTCTTCAGCATGAACGCCGCGCACCCCTTCGAAAACCCCACGCCGCTGACCAACGCCTTGCACATCCTGAGCATGTTGCTGATCCCCTCGGCCCTGACCTACACCTTCGGCAGCATGCTGTTGCGCCGGCGCCAGGGCTGGGTGTTCTTCGGCACCTTCCTGGTGATGTTCATCGGCTTCCTGAGCATCGTCTACGTCGCCGAGCAGGGCGGTAATCCGTTGCTGACCCAGGCCGGCGCCGACCAGATGCTGTCGTCGACCCAGAGCGGCGGCAACATGGAGGGCAAGGAACTGCGCTTCGGCATTGCCGACACCAGTCTGTTTGTCACCACCACCACCGGTGCGACGACCGGCTCGGTGAACGCGATGCACGACTCGCTGACCCCGATGGGCGGCTTCGTGCCCCTGGCGCAGATGATGCTCAACTGCGTGTTTGGCGGCGACGGCGTGGGCTTTATCAACCTGATCCAGTACGCGCTGCTGACGGTGTTCCTGGTGGGCATGATGATCGGTCGCAGCCCCGAGTTCCTGGGCAAGAAGATCGAGGCCAGGGAAATCAAGCTGGTCATGCTTTCGGTCCTCGCGCACCCCATCAGCATCCTCGGCTTCACCGCCCTGGCGGCGCTGTGGCCGGACACCCTGAAAAGCCTCAACAACATCGGCCCCCATGGCTTCAGCGAGGTGCTGTACGCCTACACCTCGGGCACGGCCAACAACGGTTCGGCCTTCGCCGGGCTCAATGCCAACACGCCCTTCTTCAACACCACCATTGGCCTGGCGATGCTGATCGGACGCTTCTTCACCATGTTGCCGATGCTGGCCGTGGCCGGTTCCCTGGCCCTGAAG
Source organism: Pseudomonas sp. CF161 (assembly GCF_000416215.1). NCBI lineage: Bacteria > Pseudomonadati > Pseudomonadota > Gammaproteobacteria > Pseudomonadales > Pseudomonadaceae > Pseudomonas > Pseudomonas sp. CF161. The sequence continues at coordinate 3,954 of NZ_ATLP01000050.1, read as the reverse complement.
AAAAACATCCCGGCCGGTGCCGGCACCATCCCCACCGCGACACCGCTGTTTATGGTGCTGGTGGTGTTCGTGGTGTTGGTGGTAGGTGGCCTGACTTTCCTGCCGGCGCTTGCGCTGGGCCCGCTGGTGGAGCAATTGCAATTGCTGTCCGGCCAGACGTATCCATAAGGGGCTGTGTGATGACGACTCAAACTCAAATCAAGACCCAACCCCTGCTCAAAGGGTTGCTGCGCCCGGTGCTGGTGTCGGCGGGGTTTTTCATGCTGTTGACCGGCCTCGGCTACCCGCTGGCGACCACCCTGGTGGCCAACCTGATGTTTCCCCATCAGGCCCAGGGCAGCCTGATCGAGCGCGACGGGCGGGTGATCGGCTCGGCGCTGATCGGCCAGCAGTTTTCCCGGCCCGAGTACTTCCAGGGCCGCCCGAGCATGACCGCCGACCAGCCCTATAACGCCGGCTCCAGCGGCGCGAGCAACCTCGGGCCGACCAGCCAGAAGCTGATGGACCAGGTGGCGCAGCGGGTTCAGGCCTATCGCCAACTCAATGGCCTGGCAGCAGACAGCCAGGTGCCGGTGGACGCGGTGACGGCTTCGGCCTCGGGCCTGGACCCGCACATCTCCCTGGCCAATGCCCAGCTTCAGGCGGCGCGGGTGGCGCGCCTGCGCCAGTTGCCCGAGGCCGAACTGCTGAAGGTGGTTCAGGCCCATACCGAGCAGCGCACCCTGGGCCTGCTGGGTGAGCCCCGGGTCAATGTGCTGCAACTCAACCTCGCGCTCGATGCCCTGCATCAGCAACCCCTCGCGGCCAGTGAGTAAGAGAAACAACCATGCGTAACAAGAAACCGTTGTTCGATCGCACCATCGTGCTGACTGCCTGCCTGGATGCGTTCAAGAAACTGGCGCCCCAGGCCCAGTGGAAAAACCCGGTGATGCTTGTGGTCTACCTGGGCAGCATTCTCACCACTCTGTTGTGGGTGCAGTCCCTGGGCGGTGCTGGCGAAGCCCCCAGCGGCTTTATCCTGAGCATCACCCTGTGGCTGTGGTTCACCGTGTTGTTCGCCAACTTTGCCGAAGCCCTGGCCGAAGGCCGCAGCCGCGCCCAGGCCGCGAGCCTGCGCAGCATGAAACGCCAGACCCTGGCCAAGCTGCTCAAGCAGCCCAAACACGGTGCCGCCTGGGCGCCGACCGAGGCCAGTCTGTTGCGCAAGGGCGCCGTGGTCCTGATCGAGGCCGGCGACCTGGTGCCCCTGGACGGAGAGGTGATCGAAGGGGTGGCGTCGGTGGATGAAAGCGCGATCACCGGCGAATCGGCGCCGGTGATTCGCGAGGCCGGCGGCGACTTTTCCTCGGTCACCGGCGGCACTCGGGTGCTATCGGACTGGCTGGTGGTACGCATCAGCGTCAACCCCGGCGAGTCGTTCCTGGACCGCATGATCTCCATGGTCGAGTCGGCCAAGCGGCAGAAAACCCCGAACGAGGTGGCCCTGACCATCCTGCTGGTGGGCCTGACGTTCCTGTTCCTGTTGGTGATTGTCACCCTCAGCCCGTACTCGATCTTCGCCGTGGCCATGGGCGGCAGCGGCAGCGTGGTCAGCGCCACGGTGCTGGTGGCGTTGCTGGTGTGCCTGATTCCCACCACCATCGGCGGCCTGTTGTCAGCCATTGGCGTGGCGGGCATGAGCCGGATGATGGCGGCCAATGTCATCGCCACCTCGGGCCGCGCAGTGGAAGCGGCCGGTGACGTCGACGTGCTGTTGCTGGACAAGACCGGCACCATCACCCTGGGCAACCGCCAGGCCTGCGCCTTCCTGCCCGCACCCGGGATTCAGGAAGCGGAGCTGGCCGACGCAGCGCAATTGGCGTCCCTGGCCGATGAAACCCCGGAAGGGCGCAGCATCGTGGTGCTGGCCAAGCAGAAGTTCGACCTGCGTGCCCGGGACCTGCAACAACTGCAGGCCAGTTTCGTGCACTTCACCGCGCAGACCCGCATGAGCGGGGTCGACTTGCCCGCTGGCCGCCAGTTGCGCAAGGGCGCGGCGGATGCGATCCGGGCCCATGTCGAAGCCCTGGGGGGCAGCTTTCCCCAGGCGTTGCAGGCCCGGGTGGACGAAGTGGCACGCCGTGGCAGCACGCCGCTGGTGGTGTCTGACGGGCCGCAGGTGCTGGGGGTGATCGAGCTCAAGGACGTGGTCAAGGGCGGGATGAAGGAGCGGTTTGCCGAGTTGCGGCGCATGGGCATCAAGACCGTGATGATCACCGGCGATAACCGCCTCACCGCGGCCGCCATTGCGGTGGAGGCGGGGGTCGATGACTTCCTGGCCGAGGCGCGTCCCGAGGACAAGCTGCAACTGATCCGCGACTACCAGGCCCAGGGCAAACTGGTGGCGATGACCGGCGACGGCACCAACGACGCCCCGGCGCTGGCCCAGGCGGATGTGGCCGTGGCGATGAACAGCGGGACCCAGGCGGCCAAGGAAGCGGGCAATATGGTCGACCTCGACAGCAACCCGACCAAGCTGATCGAGGTGGTGGAAGTCGGCAAGCAGATGCTGATGACCCGGGGCGCGTTGACCACCTTCAGCGTGGCCAACGATGTGGCCAAGTATTTTGCTATCGTACCGGCCGCTTTCGTCGCGACTTACCCGCAACTGGGGGCATTGAACGTGATGCAACTGAGCAGCCCGAACTCGGCGATCCTCAGTGCGGTGATCTTCAATGCGCTGATCATCGTGTTCCTGATCCCCCTGGCGCTCAAGGGCGTGACCTACCGGGCGATCGGCGCGGCGGCGCTGCTCAACCGCAACCTGCTGATCTACGGGGTGGGCGGGGTGCTGGTGCCGTTTGCCGGGATCAAGATCATCGATCTGCTGTTGACCGGGCTCGGCCTGGTCTGAAAGGACTGACTGCACGGCGCCGCCCCTGGCGCCGCGCAGTTCACAAGGAATGCCATGGCTGTCATCGACACCTTTACTGCTGCATCGGATGGACGCCCCGACCCGGACGCGCTGCTGGAAAAACTGCAACAGCAGGAGCAGGCCGCGCAACAGGGCAAATTACGGATCTACTTCGGCTCCAATGCCGGGGTGGGCAAGACCTGCGCCATGCTCAGCGCCGCGCGCCACGAACAGAGCCAGGGCCGGGACGTGGTGGCCGGCGTGGTCGAAACCCACGGCCGGCGCGACACCGCCGAGGGCCTCAAGGGCCTTGAGGTCCTGCCCCGCAGCAGCCTGCTGCATCGCGATACCACCCTGAGCGAGTTCGACCTGGATGCCGCCCTCGAGCGTCATCCTTCGGTATTGCTGGTGGACGAGCTGGCCCACAGCAACGTCCCCGGCTCCCGCCACCCCAAGCGCTGGCAGGATGTGGAAGAACTGCTGCGTGCCGGGATCGACGTGTGGACCACGCTCAACGTCCAGCACCTGGAAAGCCTCAACGACATCATCAGCGGGATCATCGGCATTCGCGTGCGCGAGACGGTGCCCGACCATGTGTTCGACAACGCCCATGAAGTGCTGGTGATCGACCTGCCGCCTGACGACCTGCTGCGCCGGCTCAAGGACGGCAAGGTCTACCAGGCGCCCCAGGCGGAGCGGGCGTCGCGCAACTTTTTTCGCAAGGGCAACCTGCTGGCCCTGCGCGAACTGACCCTGCGCCGCACCGCCGACCGGGTCGATGCGCAGATGCGCGACTACCGCCGCGAACGCTCGATCATCACCCTGTGGCCGGCGCGCGAGCGCTTGCTGGTGGGCGTGGCCGGGCACCCGTCCGACGAGCGCCTGGTGCGTGAGGCGGCGCGCCTGGCGCAAAAGCTCGAGGCGGACTGGTTGGTGGTGCATGTCAGCGGCCCGCAGCGCCGGGGCAAGGCGGCCAACCGCTACGCCAGCGCCATGAAGACCCTGGCCCTGGCTGCCGAATTTGGCGGCGATACCCTGACCCTGAGTGGCATGGACGTCGC
>NZ_ATLP01000049.1:0-253 GCF_000416215.1 Pseudomonas sp. CF161 | reverse complement strand
GCTGGGCCATTGCCCGCGCAAGGCCTGGCAGTTCTGGCAGCCGTCGGTCAGCGACCACATCAGCCGCCACCACCCGCACATCGATCAGATGGTCATGGCCCACGGCCCGCTGCCGCGAGTGGCGGCGCCGGCGGCCAAGGCCGAGGGCCCATTGCCGCCGAGCTGGCTCCCGGCCTATCTGTGGGCCAGCCTCGCCTGTTTTGGCGCGACCGCCCTGGCGGCGCTGCTGCTGCAAGTGTTCGACCTGGCCAAC
>NZ_ATLP01000048.1:0-11219 GCF_000416215.1 Pseudomonas sp. CF161 | reverse complement strand
TCGCCAGAACGGTCCGCGCAGCAGCAACGGCGCAACCACCGGCACCCCACCGGCCAAGCGCAACGGCCCACGCAACGGCGCTCCTCGTGATGGCCAGGCCCGTCGCGAAGAATCCTCGCGCAATCGCCGCCCGGCTCGCTCCGATGACCAGCCGCGTCAGGAACCGGCCGTGCAGAACCCACGTGGCACTCAGCCGAAGATCATGCACAAGGAGTCGAAAAGCGATCGCTTCCCGACACCTGAGCAGCTCGATCAACTGCCGAGCCGTCCACGGGGTGAAAAACCGGCCCTGCTGACGCGTAATCGCTAAGCCGAACCGGTAAAAAAAACGCCCCCGATCGCAAGATCGGGGGCGTTTTGCATGGGGCGCCAGTTACCGGCCAGGACCGCCAGGGGCAGTCCTGCCGACAATCGAACAGCGCCACACAGCAAAACGCCGACTCAAGGTCGGCGTTTTGTGGCACGCGGCGAAAATTACTTCGCTTTCACACCTTCAAAGGTGATGTACAGCTCGACGTTGTTCGACGCCGGGCCCAGGTCCATCATCTTGCCGAAGTCCTGGCGGTTGAAGCTGGTGGTGCCTTCAAAGCCAGCACGGTAGCCGCCCCATGGATCCTTGCCTTCGCCCAGGAAAGTGGCCTTGACCACGACCGGCTTGGTCACGCCGTGCAGGGTCAGGTCGCCCGCCACGTCTGCGGTCAGCTTGCCGTCGGCGTTCTTGCCGGTTGGCTTGACGCTGGTGGAGACGAACTTGGCGTCGGCAAACTTGCCCACGTCCAGGAAGTCTTTGCTGGCGATGTGCTTGTCGCGCTCGGCGTGGTTGGTGAACACGCTGGCGGTACGCACATTGACTTCAATCTTGGCGTCTTCCGGCTTGGCGGCATCGAAGCTGAATTTGCCGTCCAGGTCCTTGAAGGTACCGGTGATGTAGCTGTAGCCCAGGTGGCTGATCTTGAAGTCGATGAAAGCGTGCTGGCCTTCCTTGTCGATCACGTAATCAGCAGCCATCACCTGACCGGCCGACAGCAGGGCGGAACCAATGGCCAGAGCGGCGAGAGTCTTTTTCAACATGCTTCTATTCCTTTTGAGTCGAGGTTGAACATCAGGCTTTGCGTCCCAGCATACGAACCAGGGTCGCATCACGATCGATAAAGTGGTGTTTCAGAGCGGCCAGGCCATGCAGCCCGGCGAAAATCACGACCATCCAGGCCAGGTACAGGTGCACCTCGCCTGCCACATCTGCCTGGTCCGGTAGCCCGGAAAGCAGTGCGGGTACTTCAAACAGGCCGAACACCGGGATCCCGACACCGTCTGCGGTGGAAATCAGGTAACCGGCAATCATCACAGCGAACAGACTGAGATAAAGGAAGGCATGACCGAACTTGGCCCCCAGGCGAGTCAGGCGCCCGTGGTTGGCCGGCGCTGGCGGCGGTGGGCTGATAAAGCGCCAGAGCACCCGCAGCAGCATGATGGCGAACAGCGTCAAGCCAATGCTTTTGTGCAGGTCCGGTGCGTCTTTGCGCCAGGTGCTGTAGTAGTCGAGGCCGACCATCCACAGGCCCAGGGCGAACAAGCCGAACACCACCAGGGCCACGCCCCAGTGCAGAACAATGCTTACCCAACCGTAGCGCGAAGAGGAATTACGTAGCTGCATAACTTGAATCCTGTAAGAACTGCTGCCCAAGACTATCGATTTACCTATCGAATTAAAGCGGAAAATTTCGCTTTGAAATATCGAGAAATATGATCTGAAGGGTATGCACAGTACGTTAACGATGGATTAAGGACTATCCCCAAAAAACGTGACAGAGCGTCCTGCATTTACTGCCAATTTGCCCTTCGCAACCTCAATGGGTTGTGACACAGCCCGGCATTGCATAGGCTTGCGCGACTGTTTTGCCTGCACCCGCCGCAGGACCGCTTCGAGGAGATTAACGATGGGCCTGAACAACCAGTGGATGCAACGCGACCTCGCGGTCCTGTGGCACCCCTGCACCCAGATGAAAGACCACGAGCAGCTGCCGTTGATCCCCATCAAGCGCGGCGAAGGCGTCTGGCTCGAAGACTTCGAAGGCAAGCGTTACCTGGACGCGGTCAGTTCCTGGTGGGTCAACGTGTTCGGCCATGCCAACCCGCGCATCAACCAGCGCATCAAGGATCAGGTCGATCAACTGGAACACGTGATTCTCGCCGGCTTCAGCCATCAGCCGGTGATCGAGCTGTCCGAGCGCCTGATCAAGCTCACCCCCGAAGGCCTGACCCGCTGCTTCTATGCCGACAACGGTTCGTCGTGCATCGAAGTGGCGCTGAAGATGAGCTTTCACTACTGGCTCAACCGCGGCGCGCCGGCCAAGAAGCGCTTCGTCACCCTGACCAACAGCTACCACGGCGAAACCATGGCCGCGATGTCGGTGGGTGATGTGCCGCTGTTCACCGAAACCTACAAGGCTCTGCTGCTGGACACCCTCAAGGTGCCGAGTCCCGATTGCTACCTGCGCCCCGAAGGCGTGAGCTGGGAGGAGCACTCGCGCACGATGTTCGCCGCCATGGAGCAGACCCTGGCCGAGCATCACGCCAGCGTTGCCGCGGTGATCGTCGAGCCGCTGATCCAGGGCGCCGGCGGCATGCGCATGTACCACCCGGTGTACCTGACCCTGCTGCGCGAGGCCTGCGACCGCTACGGGGTGCACCTGATCCTCGATGAAATCGCCGTCGGCTTCGGCCGTACCGGGACCATGTTCGCCTGCGAACAGGCCGGAATCCGCCCGGACTTCCTGTGCCTGTCCAAGGCCCTGACCGGCGGCTACCTGCCACTGGCGGCCTGCGTGACCACCGACGAGGTCTACAGCGCCTTCTACGACGACTATCCGACCCTGCGCGCGTTCCTCCATTCCCACAGCTACACCGGCAACCCGCTGGCGTGCGCGGCGGCCCTGGCGACCCTGGATATTTTCGAAGAAGACCACGTCATCGAAAACAACCAGGCCCTGGCTCAGCGCATGGCCAGTGCCACCGCACACCTGGTGGATCACCCCCATGTGGCGGAGGTGCGCCAGACCGGCATGGTGCTGGCCATCGAGATGGTCCAGGACAAGGCCAGCAAGACCGCCTACCCGTGGCAGGAACGCCGTGGCCTGAAGGTGTTCCAGCACGCCCTGGAGCGCGGCGCGCTGCTGCGGCCCCTGGGCAGCGTGGTGTATTTCCTGCCGCCCTATGTGATCACCCCCGAGCAGATCGACTTCCTCGCCGAAGTGGCCAGCGAAGGCATCGATATCGCCACCCGCGACACCTTGAGCGTCGCGGTGCCGGAAAACTTCCACCCGGGCTTTCGCGATCCGGGCTAGCAGGTCAGTCAGCGAAACGCCGTTCACCGAATCATCTTCAACAGAGACCCCCCATGAGATTGTCCCGCTTCTTTATCGACGCCCCCCTGAGCCTCGGCGAACACCCACTGCCCGAGGCCCAGGCCCATTACATTGGGCGCGTGCTGCGCATGGCCGAGGGCGATGCGCTGCAAGTGTTCGATGGCTCGGGGATGGAGTTTCGCGGCACCTTGCTGGAAGTCGGCAAGAAGCGCGTGACGGTGCGACTCGATGAATGCTTCGCCGGGCAGGTTGAATCCCCGTTGCAGATCCACCTCGGCCAGGGCCTGTCCCGGGGCGAGCGCATGGACTGGGCGATCCAGAAAGCCACCGAGCTTGGGGTCAGTGAAATCACCCCGATCTTCAGTGAGCGCTGCGAAGTGCGGCTCAAGGACGAACGCGCCGACAAACGCCTGATGCACTGGCGCCAGGTGGCGATCAGCGCCTGCGAGCAATGCGGCCGTTCCCGGGTGCCGGTGATCCACCCGCCGCTGCTGCTGGCGGACTGGATCAAGCAGACCCAGGCCGAGCTGAAGCTGGTGCTGCACCCGGTGGCCGAGCCGCTGGTGAGCCATGCCAAGCCGGCCAGCCTGGCGTTCCTGATCGGCCCTGAAGGCGGTTTGTCCGACGCCGAGGTCGAGCAGGCCCACGGCGCGGGCTTTCTGCCGGCACGCCTGGGGCCACGGGTGCTGCGCACCGAAACCGCACCGGTGGTGGCCCTGGCCGTGGCCCAGCAACTGTGGGGCGATTTCTAGAACCCTGGCCGGCCCGTCCTGGCGCTACTCCACCGGGTCGCTGACCGGCTTGGCGATGATCGCCTTGAGTTCGCTGGTCATGGGGAACTCCAGGTTCAGGCCCTTGGGCGGAATCGGCTGCTGGAACCAGCGCTGGTAGATACCGTTGATTTCCCCCGAGCGGTACAGGTCGCCCAGGGCGGCATTGACCAGCGCCAGGAACTGCGGATCGTCCTTGCGCACCATGCAGCTGTAGATCTCCCGCGACTGCTCCTCGCCCACCACCACCCATTTGTGCGGGTCGTGGGCCTTGGCCCGTTCCCCGTAGAGCAAGGCGTCATCCATGTAGAAAGCAGCGGCGCGGCCGGTCTGCAGCATCTGGAAGGCCTCGCCGTGGTCCTTGGCGCTGATCACGAACATGTCGATCTTGTGCTCGACGTTGTAGCTCTTGAGAAAGCGCTCATTGGTGGTGCCGGCGGTGGTCACCACGTTCTTGCCCCGCAGGTCGGCGAAGCGCTGGATGCCGCTGTCGCGGGCCGTCAGCAACTGCCCTTTGACGTAGATAAACCCATAGGAAAACGCCACCTGCTTCTGCCGCTCGGCGGTGACCCCGGTGGAACCGCACTCCAGGTCCACAGTGCCGTTCTGCACCAGGGGGATGCGCGTCTGCGACGTCACCAGGTTGTACTTGACCGCCAGGTTCGGCAGGGCCAATTGCTGCTGGATGCGCTCGACGATCTTGCTCGCCAGGTCCACCGAATAGCCCATCGGCTTGCCGCTGTTGTCCCCCACATAGGAGAACGGCACCGACGCATCGCGATAGCCCAGGGTGATGCTGGCGCTGTTGGCGATCTTGCCCAGGGTCCCGCTTAGCGGCGCTTCGCCGGCCTGGAGCTGGGTGCTGAGGAGCAGGCCCAGGGTGCAGCCGAGCAACGTGATTTTTTGCATTGTTATTTCTCCGTTGTGGGTCATGGGGTCAGCGCCGCGCGGCGATGACGGTGATTTCCACCCGCACCTGGGGCCGTGCCAGTTCGGCCTGGACGGTGGTGCGGGTCGGCGCCTGGCCCGGCGTCAGCCAGGCCGACCAGACCTCGTTCATGGCGGAAAAATCCTCGCCGATGTCCTTGAGGTAGATGGTCGCGCTGAGCAGGTGATCCTTGTCGCTGCCCGCCTCGGCCAGCAAGGCGTCGATCTTCTCCAGCACTTCGCGGGTCTGGGCGCCGACTTCGGTCGCCGTCCCCGGCACCTGGCCGGACAGAAACACCAGGTCGGCGAAGGTCACGGCGCCGCTGAGGCGCGGGTTGCTGCTGATGCGGTTGATGCTCATGGGGCATTCCTTGTGCGGGGTCTTCGGTCGGGGTTACGCGGCGCGGGGCGCAAGGCCCTGCATATCGATAGCGGTAGGTCGCTGGCCCAGCAGCTCGCCCAACAGGCGTCCGCTGCCACAGGCCAGGGTAAAACCGAGCGCGCCATGGCCGAGGTTGAGCCACAGGTTGCGGTAGGCCGTGGCCCCGATCAGCGGCACCCCGCTGGGGGTGGCCGGGCGCATGCCCGCCCATTCAATGGCCGCGGCGTAATCGCCGGCGTCGGCAAAGGTTTCCCGTGCCTGGCGGCGCATCAGGGCCAGGCGCTTGGGGTCGAGCGCCGGGTCGAAGCCGACAATGTCGACCATCGCCGCCACCCGCAACTGCTGGCCGATCCGGGCATAGACGATCTTGCGGTTGTAATCGGTGATGCTGATCTGCGGCGCCTGGTGCTGCTGGCCAATCGGCACGCTGAGGCTGTAGCCCTTGAGCGGGTACAGCGGCAGTTTCAGGCCCGGCAGCGCCAGCTCGGGACTGCGATGGCCGGCGGCGAGCACCAGGTGCTCGACCGCCAGGGTCTCGCGCCCCAGCTCGATGGCCTGCACCGTGCCGGCACTGTGGCGGATCCCGGTCACACTGCGCCCCAGCAGAAACTCGCAGCGCCCCGAGGCCCGGAGCCGCGCCACCAGTTGCTGGCAGAAGGCGTGGCAGTCAGCCACTTCTTCATCCGGGGTGAAGATACCGCCGACAAAGGGCGCGTCCTGCAGCGTCGGCTCCAGCTGTGCACACTCGGCGTGGGACAGCACCTGCTGTTGGCGACTGTCCGCCAGATGGCGCCGGGCGTGCTCGAAGCTGCCCGGCTGGCGAAAGGTCACCAGCTTGCCATTGCGCCGCCAGTCGAAGCCGTCCAGCCCATCTTCGTCGCGCCAGGCCTGCAAGGTGGCCTGGCTGAGCAATGCCAGGCGCAGCAGGTGGCTGGCGTTGCGCTGGTTGACCGAGCGGCGGCAAGCACCGAGGAACCCCAGCAGCCAGCGCCATTGCGCCGGGTCCAGGCGTGGGCGCAGCTTCAACGGCGAGTCGCCGCGCAGCATCCAGCCCAGGGCTTGCCAGGGCACCCCGGCATCGGCCAGCGGCGCCACATAGCGATAGGACAACTGGCCGCCATTGGCGAAGCTGGTCTGGCTGGCGAACGACTGCTGCGCCTCCACCAGGGTCACCTCAAAGCCCTCGCGGACCAGGGCATAGGCACTGGCCAGGCCGATCACGCCACCGCCGACAATGCAAACCCGCTGCGTCATATCAGTCCTTAACCTGTGTATTGAACGGCCTTCAGGTTAGGAGCAGGTGACAGGCGCCGAACAATGAATAAAGATCGACCACCCATAAACAAAGGTTATGGACTTGCCATGCGACTGCGACACATCGAAATCTTCCAGGCCATCCGCCAGACCGGCTCGGTCAGCGGCGCCGCGCAACTGCTCCACGTCTCGCAACCGGCGGTGACCAAGGTCCTGCAACACGCCGAGTTGCAACTGGGTTTCCCACTGTTTTTGCGGGTACGCGGCAAGCTTCAGGCCACGCCGGAGGCCCTGGAACTGGAGCGTGAAGTGGACAAGGTGAGCGAGAGCCTGCAAGGCGTGCGGCGCCTGGCCCAGAGCCTGCGCCGCGAGCCGGGCCACAGCCTGCGGATCGGCGCGACTCCGGCCCTGGCCCTGTCGTTGCTGCCGCCGGCGATCAGCGAATGGACCCGACGCTACCCGGAGCTGGTCTGCGAGCTGTCCAGCGCCCACAGCCGCGAGCTGGTGCAGAACCTGTTGATGCGCGAGATCGACGTCGCCCTGACCCTGCAACGCCCGGATCACCCGGGGCTGGCGGCCCAAGCCCTGGCCCAGGGCGTGCTGGTGGCCCTGGCGCCTCGGGATTATTGGCCGGCCGCCGCCAGGGGTACGCCATTGGCGCTGATGGAGCTGGCGGGGGCGCCGTTGATCGGCCTGTCCAGCGCCGACCCGTTGTCGGCCCGGCTCGACAGCTACCTGGAGGCGGTGCAGCCGGCACCACGGGTGAGCATTGCGGTGCAGACCTATTCCCTGGCCCGGGCCATGGTCGAATCCGGGGCCGGGCTGGCGGTGATCGACCCCTTCACCGCCCTCGGCGCCTCGACCGCCAGCACCGAGATCCGCCCCCTGACGCCGCCGCTGCCGATCACCCTGTATGCCGTGACCCGCACCAGCGAACCGCCGCCCCATACCCTGGGCAGCCTGCTGGACATCTTCAGCCACCGCGCCCAGGAGCAACTGAACCGGCTGTTGCAGCAGGCCTAAGGCGCGTTGACGGCCCGTGAAGCCCTAGAGCACGTAGAACAGAATCGCCACGAAATGCAGCAGGCTGCCGCCGATCACGAACAGATGCCAGATGCCATGGGCGTGGCGCAGGCGGCTGTCGAGGGCGAAGAAGATGATGCCCACGGTGTACAGCACCCCGCCCGAGGCCAGCCAGGCGAAACCGGTCGAGCCCAGGGCCGCCAGCAACGGCTTCACCGCCACCAGCACGATCCAGCCCATCACCGCGTAGATCACGATCGACAGGATCCGCGCCTCGGAGCGCGGCTTGATCTCTTGCAGGATGCCGATCAGCGCCAGGCCCCAGACAATCCCGAACAGGGTCCAGCCCCAGGGCCCGCGCAGGGTCACCAGGCAGAACGGCGTGTAGCTGCCGGCGATCAGCAGGTAGATCGAAAAATGATCGAGCTTCTGCATGATGCTTTTCTTCGGCCCGCGCACGCTGTGGTACACGGTCGAAACGCTGTACAGCACCAGCAAGGTGAACCCGTAGATCGCCACGCTGACGATCTTCCAGGGGTTGCCGTCGAGGCTGGCCAGGACCACCAGCCACACGCCGCCGATACACGCCGCGACCGCACCCAGCAAATGGGTCCAGGCGTTGAATTTTTCCCCGTGATACATGTGTCACTTTCCCTCAAGCGGTTACAACAGGACGCAAGGCTCAGGCCTGGAGCCTGAAAGCGCAACATTACCCCCACTAGATGGGGCAAAAAAAGCTCCAGCCAAGGCTCGGTTCGTCGGGCACAATCCTGCACATCGAACAAGAGTGGCCGCCATGCTGATCGACGAAGAGTTGACCCTGAAAAAGCTCGAAGTGTTTCTCGCCTTCATGCGCACCGGCAACCTGACCCGGGCTGCGGCCGAGTTGCAAACCAGCAATGTCAGCGTGCATCGGGCCATCCATTCCCTGGAAAGTGCCCTGCGTTGCCCGCTGTTCAAGCACGAGGGGCGCAACCTGACCCCGCTGGAAAGCGCCTATGTCCTCGAGGAACGGGCGCAAAAACTGATTGGCGACGTGGTCGAAAGCGTGCGCCTGACCCGCGAGGCCGCCGGGTTCTCGGCCGAACGCTTCAAGCTCGGCTCCCTGTATTCGCTGACGGTGAAGACCGTGCCGCAGTTGATCATGGGCCTGAAGATCCGCCGCAGCGAACTCAATATCGACCTGATCCTGGGGTCCAATATCGACCTGCTGTACAAGCTCAAGAACATGGAAGTCGACGCGATCCTGGTGTCGCTGGATGACAGCATCAGCGACCCGGACTGCGAGCAGATCCCGCTGTTTTCCGACGATATCTTTCTCGCCACCCCCGCCGACTCGCCCTTTGCCCAGCAGGCAGAAGTCGACCTCAGCGATGTGCGCGACGCTACGTTCATTACCCTGACCCAGGGTTTCGCCACGCACCAGGACGGGGTCCGGGTGTTCAAGCAGGCGGGGTTCGAACCGAAGGTGGCGATGCAGGTCAACGACATCTTCACCCTGCTGAGCATGGTCAGTTCAGGGGTGGGGTATGCCTTGCTGCCGGGGAGAATTGCCGCGGTGTATGAGAACCGGGTCAAGCTGATCCCGCTGCAAGCGCGTTATCGCCTGCAACAGCATATCGGCGTGGTGTTTCTCAAGGCCAAGGAGCGGGATCCGAACCTGCTGGCGCTGCTGGCCGAATGCCGGATGTACGCCAATCGCCAGGCCGCGTCCTGATGCCAGTGGCCGGCCGTCCCTCGCAGGAGCCGGCCGGCCATAGGCGCATGCGTCAGTCGGGCGTTAACCCACCAGGCCGCGCACGATGAAGTACAGCAGCGACGGCCCCAGCAGGCAGCCGAGCCCGGTGTGGAAGGTCGCGGTCAGGGCACCGTAGGGCACCAGCCGCCGGTCGGTCGCCGCCAACCCGGCCGTCACGCCGCTGACGGTGCCGGCCAGGCCGCCGAAGACCATCGCCGAGCGCGGGTTGTCCAGGCCCATCCAGCGTGCGGCCATGGGCGTGCCGACCATCACCAGGATCGCCTTGATCAGGCCGGTGGCAATCGACAGCGCCATCAAATCGGAGGTCGCGCCGATCGCCGCCCCGGTCACCGGGCCGACAATGTAGGTCACCGCCCCGGCACCGATGGTGGTCATGCTCACCGCATCGCGATAACCGAAAACCCAGGCCATGGCCGCACCGACGATAAATGGCAGGACCGTGCCCAGCAGCAGGGCGATGACCCCGATCAAGCCGGCTTTGCGCGCCTCGGTGGCCTGCACCTCGAAGGCCGTGGCGACAATGGCGAAATCCCGCAGCATGGCGCCGCCCATCAGGCCGATGCCGGAGAACAGCGCCAGGTCCGCCAGGCCCTTCTGCCCGCCGGTGATGGTGCCGCCCACCCAGGCCAGCACCAGGCCGATGACAATCGCAATCGCCGAACCGTGGATGCGGCCGAACGTCAGGCGCTTGGACAGCAGCACCGACAGCCACATGATCACGCCGACAAAGGCGAAGGCGGTGATCAGTCCGTTGTGTTCCAGGCCCTTTTCAATGAGATCCCACATATCAGCGCCCCCCTGCTGCAGCGGCACCGGGCGCCAGCTCGACCGGTTCATCCGGCAGCGGCTCGCCCTTGTTGGTGCGGCTGATCAAAGCAATGGTGCACCCGCAGAGCACCACCGAACCGATGGCCGCCAGCACTGCCACCGGGCCGCCGTGCAAGGCGGTCACCACGTTTTGCTGGGCCGCCATGGCCACCACCACCGGGATGTACATGGCGCCCCAGAAGCCGACGCCCATCTCGCAGTCCTTGGTCATGCCGCCGCGCTTGTGCATCCACAAACGCGCGCAGATCAGCAGGATCATGGCAATCCCGACCCCGCCCACATTGGACTTCACACCCAGCAGCACACCGAGCATGTCACCGATAATGACCCCGGCCAGGGTACAGATCGCCAACAGCGCCACACCGTAAATAATCATTGTTGTAGTCCTCAAAGTGCATCGTCGAAGTTGTTGTTTTTGTGCTTCGCCAGCTTGAGTCGGGGCTCTATCGGTCGCGGCGTACCTCCTCATGCAACAGCGCCTGTAGGGTGTCCAGGCGCGCACCGTCGTAAGCGATCACGCTGCCCTGTTCGAACACCCGGCGCGCCAGCCCGGTC
The DNA here is from genome assembly GCF_000416215.1 of Pseudomonas sp. CF161. Lineage (NCBI taxonomy): Bacteria > Pseudomonadati > Pseudomonadota > Gammaproteobacteria > Pseudomonadales > Pseudomonadaceae > Pseudomonas > Pseudomonas sp. CF161. The sequence goes on along the minus strand of NZ_ATLP01000048.1, from coordinate 356 downwards.
AACACCGCACCGGGCGGCAGTTCAATCTGCAGCCGTACGCCGCGCTCATACGCGCCCTGCACGGTGCCGCGCCAATCCACCACCCGGCACATGTTGAACGCCAGGTCGTCGCGCAGTTGTTCCACCTGGCGCAGCGGCCGCGCCCGGCTGCTGCTCAGGTAACCCAGGCGTGGCGCCTGCAGCGGCACCTGGGCAAAGGCCTCGGCCAGCGCCTGGGCCGGTTGCGCCAGCAACGGGCAGTGGGACGGCACGCTGACCGCCAGGCGTTTGGCCACGCCTACCCCGCAACTGCGGGCCAACTCGGCCACCCGCAGCATCGCGGCGTCGCTGCCGGCAATCACCAGTTGGCTGTCGGC
>NZ_ATLP01000047.1:0-374 GCF_000416215.1 Pseudomonas sp. CF161 | reverse complement strand
TCTGCTCGCTGTGGACCTGGGCCAGCAAGGCTTCCACCGTGGCCAGTTGCAGCCCGATGATCGCCGTCATCCCGTACCCCTGGGGGTAGGCACGCTGCATCAGCTCGCCCCGCAGGCTCACCAGGCGCAACGCGTCGGCAAACGCCAGCCCCCCCGCCACCACCGCCGCCGGATAGGCGCCGATGGACAGCCCGGCCACGTACGCCGGCGCCGGAGCCTGCTCCAGCAGCAGTCGGGCACTGGCGACGCCGGCGATCAGCAAACACAGTTGCACGGCCCGGGTATTGGCCAGGGCTGCGGGGGAATCCAGGGTCAGCGGATCCTCACCCAGCACCTGCGCCGCTTCTTGCAGGCAGGCCTGCACCAGCGGGTTG
>NZ_ATLP01000046.1:0-275 GCF_000416215.1 Pseudomonas sp. CF161 | reverse complement strand
CGCCCTGGCCCGGAAACACCAGCAGGCTGCTCACGCCACCTGCTCCAGGGCCTGCCATGGGTTCTCGACCAGCCGTGCACCCGCCGCGCATTTGAGCAATACACGCCGGGCGCCGGCGGCCCACTCGCGCAGGGCCAGTGCGCCGTGGGGGGTCTGCACTTGCAGGTCCACCGGGCACGGCGCGCTGTCCAGCAACCCCAGCAGGCGCCGAGCCTCGGCCCGGGGCAAAGGTTCGGCGCTGCGCACAATCAGGTCCAGATCACTGCCCTGGTGCA
>NZ_ATLP01000045.1:0-17085 GCF_000416215.1 Pseudomonas sp. CF161 | reverse complement strand
GCTGCGAAACGCCGGGTAGGCCGCCGCCGCGGCGCGGGCAGCGGCATCGACTTCGGCCTCGGTGGCCTGGGTAAAGCGGTAGGGCAGGGCTTCGCCACTGCTGGCGTCATGGCTGTGCAGGGTGTGGTTGCCGGCGGCGCTGCGGGCGCCGCCGATGTAGTTGTGGCCGATGATCTGGGTCATGCAAGGCTCCTTGAGTGGTGGGTTCATGGCTCAGGCCAGCGAATTACCCCGGCCCGGGGCGGTTTGCGCAGCGTCGTGGGCGGCAACCCGCACCGCCGCTTCGGCATCCACCTGGTGCAGCGACTTGCCCCGGGTCTCGCGGGTCAGGCCGACGGCGACGATGGAGATCAGCGCGGCGCCCACCAGGTACCAGGCGATGGGCGTGGAGCTGTGGTACTTGTTCAGCAGGGTGATGGCGATCAGCGGCGCCAGGGAACCGGCGAAGATCGGCGCCACCTGGTAGCACAGCGACAACGCGGTGTAGCGCACGTGGGTCGGGAACAGCTCGGCCATCAGCGCCGAGTAGGGCGCATAAGTCATGGACTCGATGGCCAGGCCCAGGGTGATGGCGGCCATGATCAGCCAGTTGTTGCCGGTGTCCATCATCGGGAAGCCGACAAACCCCCAGAACGCGGTGAGCACGGCACCGGTCAGGTACACCGGTTTGCGCCCCACCAGATCCGACAGGTAGCCCATCAGCGGGATCATGAAAAAGTGCAGCAGGTGTGCACCGAACATCAGCAGCAGGATCTCGGTGGTGTCCTTGTGCACCACCAGCTTGAGGTAGGTGATGGAGAAGGTGACCACGGTGTAATACAGGATGTTTTCCGCAAAACGCGCGCCAATCCCTACCAGCACCGACCGCCAGTGGTGGCGCAGGACTTCGACCACCCCCAGTTGCTGGACTTTGTTTTTGGCCTGGCGGGCCTGGGTTTCCTTGAAAATCGGCGCGTCATCGACACGGGTGCGGATCCAGTAGCCGATCAGCACCACCACCGCCGAGAACCAGAACGCCACGCGCCAGCCCCAGGACAGGAACTGTTCTTCGGAGAGGTTCGACGACAGCAGCAACAGCGCCACGGTGGCCACCAGGTTGCCGGCCGGAACCCCGGCCTGGGGCCAACTGGCCCAGAAGCCGCGGCGGTTGTCCGGGCAGTGTTCGGAGACCAGCAGAATCGCGCCGCCCCATTCACCGCCAAAGGCGAAGCCCTGGATCAGCCGCAGCAGCACCAGCAACACCGGCGCGGCGTAGCCGATGCTGTCGAAACCGGGCAGGCAGCCCATGAGGAAGGTGGTGATGCCGACCACCACCAGACTCAGTTGCAGCAGGCGCTTGCGGCCGAATTTGTCACCGTAGTGACCGAATACCAGGCCGCCCAGGGGGCGGGCGAGAAAGCCCACGGCGTACAGGGCGAAGGCGGCGATGATGCCGTCGATGGGGCTGTCGGTCTGGCGGAAGAACAGCTGGCCGAAGACCAGGGCCGAGGCGGTGCCATACAGGAAGAATTCATACCATTCGGCGACTGTGCCGGCCATGGCGGCGGCCACGACTCGTTTCAGGCCCGATGGTGTGGTGGGGTTCGAGGAAGCAGGGGAGGCTGGAAGAGTGGACATGCTGACGTTTCCTGTGGGGGGCGCAGTTAACGGGCAAGCCGGGCCGGGCCGTATAGGCCGGCCCGGCACCCACTCAGAGACCGACGTCCGGCAGATGCGGACGGTTGGCCAGGGCCTTGGCCATGATGCGCTCGACGAACTCGCGGTCGGCTTGCGGCAAGGCCAGGCGTGGCGGACGGGTCAGGGCGCTGCCGCGACCGGCGATGGCTTCACACAGCTTGATGCACTGCACCAGGTCCGGGCGGGCATCGAGGTGCAGGATCGGCATCAGCCATTCGTAGATCGGCATGGCTTCTTCGTAACGGCCGGCCTTGGCCAGGCGGAAGATGGTTTCGCCTTCCTTGGGGAACACGTTGGACATGCCCGAGACCCAGCCCTCGGCACCCACTGCCAGGCTTTCCAGGACCACGTCGTCGAGGCCGGCGAACAGCACGAAGCGGTCGCCGACTTCATTGCGCACGTCGATAAAACGCCGGGTGTCGCCGGAAGAATCCTTGAAGCACACCACGTTGTCGCAGTCGGCCAGGGAAATCAGGATGTCCGGGGTCACGTCGTTTTTGTAGATCGGCGGGTTGTTGTAGACCATCAGCGGCACGTCGGCATTCTTGGCCACGTAGCGGTAGTGCTCGGCGGTCTCGAACGGCTTGGAGCCGTAGACCAGGGCCGGCATCAACATCACCCCGTCCACCCCGACCTTGCGCACGGCGTTGGCCACCTTGGCCGCCTGCACGCTGGTGAATTCGGCCACGCCGCAGATCACCGGGACCCGGCCGCGGGAGGCATCCACCGCGACTTCGGTCACGGCGATTTTTTCTTCGGCGGTCAGCGAGGTGTTTTCGCCCACCGAACCACACACCACCAGACCCGAGACGCCGTCGCGGATCACGTTGGAAATCACCTGGTGGGTTTTCTCCAGGTTGATGGAGAAGTCGTCATTGAATTGAGTGGTCACCGCGGGGAAAACGCCACTCCAGTTGATGCGCTTGCTCATAGTAGTCTCCGGTTGTTAATTGTATTTCGTATACGATATTTGAAAGGCCAAAGGTCGGCCAGCAGTATTTTTCACAACGCCCGTGGCTTCGGGCTTTCTCGCGTTAAATCAAAGGGTTGGAATTCAGGCGCCGGGCCAGGTGTCCGACAATCGGTAGCCTTCAGGCCACGGATCGGCCGGGTCGAGCAGCAATTGATGGGTGCCGGTGATCCACGCACGCCCGGAAATGCACGGGTATATGGCTGGGTGCCCGGCCACTTCGGTCAGGGAGTCGATGCGGCAATGGAACTCGGAACCGAGGATCGAGCGCCCGATAAAACGTTCGCCCACCTGCATCAACCCCTTGGCCTGGAGCACCGCCATGCGCGCCGAACACCCGGTGCCGGTGGGGGAGCGGTCGATCTTGCCGGGTTGGATCACCACCGCGTTGGCGCCGGTGGCCACGCCGTGTTCATGGACGATGGGCGCGGCAATCTGGCAGAACGAAATATGCGACCACTCAGGGTTCAACGGGTGCACAAAGCCCAATTGCTCGTTGGCCGCGCGGGTGATTTTCAGGCCGATCTCCACCAGCTCCCGGGCCTCGTCCGGGCGGATGGCAAAGCCCAGGCGTCGGGCGTCGGCGATCACAAAGCTGTCGCCGCCATAGGCCGTGTCGACCTGCAGCGAGCCCAGGCCCTCGACCTCGATCCAGGCGTCCAGACGGTTGGCGAACGACGGCACGTTTTTCACCTCCACCCGCTGCACCTTGCCATCGCGGCACTCGGCCACGACTTCGATCAGGCCGCCGGGGGCTTCGAGCACCAGGTGCGTCTGCGGTTCGGTCATCGGCAGGATGCCGCTGTCGAGCAGCACCGTGGCCACGCACAGCGAGTTGGACCCGGACATCGGCGGGGTGTCGGCCGGCTCCATGATGATCCAGCCCATCTGCGCCCGTGGGTCCTTGGCCGGCACCAGCAGGTTGACGTGGCGGAACACCCCGCCGCGCGGCTCGTTGAGCACGAAGTTGCGCAGGGTCTGGTCCTGGGCGATCCAGCGCGATTGCTCCCACACCGTGGCGCCCGGGGGCGGTGCGACGCCGCCGACGATCACATCGCCGACTTCGCCTTCGGCGTGGCAGCTGACCACATGAATGACTTTCGATGAACGCATTGCCTGCTCCTACTTGACCGATTTGAGGAAGGCCGCCGTTTCCGGCTGCTGGGGGTTGCCGATGACCTGGTCGGGGGCACCGATTTCATGCACCAGGCCATTGCGGAAGAACGCCACGCGGTCGGACACATCGCGGGCGAAGCGGATTTCGTGGGTCACCAGGACCATGGTCATGCCGTCTTCGGCGAGCATGCGCATGGTGTCCAGCACCTCGCCCACCAGTTGCGGGTCGAGGGCCGAGGTGGCTTCGTCGAACAGCATGTAGTCCGGCGACATGGCCAGGGCCCGGGCGATCGCCATGCGTTGCTGCTGGCCGCCGGACAGCTTGCCGGGGAAGGTCTTGAGCTTGTCCCCCAGGCCGACATGGGTCAGTTGCTGGACCGCCAGCGCCTCGGCTTCCTGGCGACTTTTACCGAGCACCTTGCGCGGCGCGAGCATGACGTTCTCCAGCACCGTCAGGTGGGGGAAGGCGTTCCATTGCTGGAATACGATGCCGATGCGCTGGCGCAGGCGATTGAGGTCGGTGGCGCGGTTGTGCACCTCGACCCCGTCGACGCGGATGCTGCCTTTCTGGATCGGCTCCAGGCCGTTGATGCACATCAACAGGGTCGACTTGCCGGAGCCGGAGCCGCCGATGATCGACACCACTTCGCCTTTTTGCACGGTCAGGCTCACGCCCTTGACCACTTCGAGGTCGCCGAAGGATTTGTATACGTTGTCGATCTCAATCATTTTCTTGCCACCTTCTTTCCAGACGAGCGCCCAGGCGAGCGACCACCAGGCTCATGACGTAGTAGATAAGGCCCGCGATGCACAGCACCAGCAGCGGTTCCTGAATGCGGGTGACGATGGTTTGCGAGGCGCGCAGCAGCTCGACGATGCCGATCCACATCACCAGCGCGGTGTCTTTCATCACGCTCAGGACCAGGTTCAGCCAGCCGGGGAAGGCCACGCGCGAGGCCATCGGCAGCACGATCCAGCGCAGGTCCTGCAGGTAGCTCAGGCCCAGGGAGCGGCTGGCGCGGCGCACCGTCAACGGCACCGCGAGCACGCCGCTGCGCACGATCTCGGTGAAGTACGCGGCAGCGTAGATCCCGAGCACGATGCAGCCGACGCTGAAGGCGCTGATGTTGAGGCCGACGATGCTTTTGAACGAGTTGAACAGGACGAACTGGATCAACAGCGGCACGCTGCGAAACACGTCCAGGACCCAGGCCAGGGGCAGGCTGGCGCGCGGCAGCAGGGCCCGCAGCAAACCGAAAAACAGCCCGGCGACCGAGCCGAGAATGATGGCCCAGAAGGTCAGTTGCACCGTGACCCAGGCCCCGCTGAGCAGGAACAGCACATCGTTGCTGGTAAGACTGGTGGAAAACATGGATGCGCCCTCAGTAACGGAACAGGCGCCAGGCCAACAGCCGGGCTACCGCGACGATCAGCTTGGAAATCAGGTAATAGAGCACCGCCGCGATGGCGAAGTACTCGAAGGTGCGGAACGTCTTGACGTTGTAGTCCTGGGTCACGCCGGTGAGGTCGTTGTTGAGCCCGACGATCACCCCCAGCGAGGTCATCAGTACCGCCCACACCATCTGGTTGGTCAGGGGGTAGAACACCACCCTCAGCAACTGCGGGACGATGATCATGCGGTAGGTCTGGAACGCGCTCATGCCCAGGGAGCGTGCGGCGCGGACCTGGGTCGTGGGCACGGCCTTGAGCCCGCCGCGAAAGTTCTCCGCCAGGTAGCCGGCATTGTTGAAGGTGATCCCGGCCAGCAGGGCAAACCAGGAACTGACGTGCAGCCCGAGGGAGCCGAGGCCGAAGTACAGGATGTAGATCTGGAACAGCGACGGCGTGTTGCGGGCGATCGAGACCCAGGCGTTGCCGATGCCGCGCAGCACTGGCTGCCGGGCTTCACGCATCACGGTCAGGGCCAGGGCGATCAGCACGCCGAAGATCATCGACAGCGCAGCGGTCTCGAAGGTCACCAGGGCACCGGCCAGCATGTCGGGCAGGGCCCGCAGCGCCGAGCGCCATTGGAAGGTGTAGTCAAACATGCGCGGGGCTCTCCAGGGGGGCGACGGGTTCGAGCCAGGCCGGCAGGCGGCCGCTGGCGTGACCGGTGCAGGCGCTGTCGACACACTCGGCCAGGCTCGCGAAATGCACCGGGCGGCCCACCAGCCCGGGGGCGTAGTGGGCGTATTTGCCGGAGTTGGTCATCAGGGTGCGGGCGCCGGGCGGGATCACCGGTTCGCCGAGCATGCACCAGCAGGTGTCGGTGATCAGGGTCGCGCCAAATGCCTCCAGCGGCGCGATATCCCCGGCGGCGCGGGCCTGTTCCAGCACGGCCCGGCCGCAGGTGATCGCCAGCACCACCGACGGGTGTTTGTGCCGGCCCTGGCACAGCCGGGCCAGGGCGGCGAATTCGCTGGCGGAAAAGTGCGGGTTGCCCAGGGACACCACGTCCACCTGGGGATTGCTGGCGCTGTTGAGCTCGGCCCAACTGGCGCGCAGGTCGGCGAGTTGGATGCGCTCCACCGGCAGCGCCACGCCCGGTTCCAGCACCTGGGCCGGGTCCAGCGCCTCGGGGGTGACCCCGGCGATATGGAACAGTGGCGCCGCCGACGTGGTGGCAAAGGCGGCGCCGAAGGCCTTGAGGTCGTCGAGGCTGGGCTGCGCCCGTTCCAGCCCCAGCACCAGGGGGATGCGGCTGCCGGCCAGGTTGCCGATGTGGTAGCCCAGCAGCGGGTAGAAGGCGTCGTCGAGGGCGGCCAATGGCGGCAGCTCGATCTGCAGGCGGGCCTTGCGCTGGGCGTCCAGGTGGCAGCCGACCAGGGGCGCGCGGCCGCTGAGGGCGATGCAGATGTCCAGGTAATCCGGGTATTTCAGGGTGCGTGCGCCGAGCACGCTGTTGGCGTACACCACAGCGTTGGATTCGGCCCAGACAATCTGTTCGCCGGCCTTGGGCGCGCTGTCCAGCAGGTAGGGCGCGCAGGTGAAACTCAGTTGCGCGCCCATGGCCATATAGGCGTCGCCCAGGGCACTGGCGGGTTCGCCGAGGGCGGCGTCGATGCCCAGTTCGCGCCAGCGGCGCTGGTCCACGGAGATCGAATTGAGGGTGGTCGGGACCCGCACCTGGGCGCCCCATTGCACCAGTTGTTCGGCGAACCGCAGGCTGGCCGGCCCGGTATAGATGCAACCGTCGATATGGGCCTGGGTCACATCCACCAGGCTGCGCGCGCCTTGCAGCTCGGCCATGCGCAGCACGATCTGCATCGCCACCTGGGCGGCCTTGCCGTGGGTGCCGGCGAGCAGCGCCTGGTCATGCTCGGTGAGTGCGATGGAGGGTGGCCGTGTGTCGGGTTGCGGGCTGTCGCGGTATGGGGCTAAGGCCGGCGGTGCTTGCGGGAACAGGCTCAGCGCGTCGCCTTCAACCCGGGCGAACGCGCTGCCGCGCAAGGTGGCGAAGGCCTCCCGGCCGATGCACAGCACCGGCAGGGAACGCTGGAAAATGGTCTGCGCCACCAGCACGCCCAGGGTCAGGATCTCATCGGCCTCGGCCAGCACCAGGGCGGCCGGTGCATGGCCATTGCTGATCAGCTCCATCAGCACGCTGCTGCCGGTGCACGAGCCGCGGCCGCTGGGGATGGCCAGCACCCGGCCGGCCAGGCACTCGCCGCTCAAGGGGTGATGCCGGTCGATGACTTCGCCGCTGACCGGGTCGACCCCGCCCCAGAAGCTCAGCCCGACTTCGGCGAACAGCAGGGGGCCTTGGGCGGCCCCTGCTACCAGACTGCGACCGCTCAGGACGGTGGGCGTGCTGGGCATGCCGGTCACCTTAGTAGTAGACCTTTGGCACGGTCAGGTCGGTAGGCGGAATATCGCTGCCGACCCATTTCACGAACAGCTCCTTGTAGCGCCCGGTGCGCACCTGCTGGTTGACGAACAGGTTGAGGTAGTTGATCAGCCCGTACTCGCTGCGCTTGGCACCCAGGGACACGTAATCCACCACATAGGGTGCGTTACCGGCGATTTTCAGGTTCTTGTACTTGCCGGATTTGAGGGTGGCGGCGGCCACGGTGTTGGTGACCACGGTGGCGTCGATATGGCCCTGGGCGACGGCAAGGATGGTGTCGTTCTGCGACTGATAGGCGCGGAAACTGCCGCTGCCCCATTGCTTGACGTCTTTCTCCAGGGCAATGGCTTCATAGGTGCCGCTGGTGTTGCCCAGGGCCTTGCCCTTGATGTCCTCGAAGCTGTTGATACCGGTGTTGTCCCGGGTCAGCACCACCATCTGGAAGGCGAAGTAGGGCACGGTCAGGCCGACGGTCTTGGCCCGCTCCAGGGTGTCGGAAGTAGAGGCGACAATCACATCGGCGCGGCCCGAGACCAGGGCCGGGATCCGGTCGGGGAAGGGCGTTTCCACCACCTCGGCATCCACCCCGAGGACTTTTGCCAGGTCATTGCAGTAATCGACGTCAAAGCCGGCGGGCTTGTTGCTTTCATCGCGAAAACCCATGGGCGGGAAGTCCAGGGTCACCGCACAGCGCAGCTTGCCGGAGCCGATGATGTCATCGAGCTTGTCGGCCTGGGCGGTGGCGATAAAGGAACTGCTGAGAACGGCGGTGAGGGCTACGGCAAAAGCGGGGTTTTTCATAGGTGCCTCGTTAGCGCAAAGGTGGGGGGATAATCGTATTGTGAATTTCGTATACGATATTTTTTATTAGCAATGGGCGTGCCTGTTTTTCCCCGTGACCTGGAATTAATTCGCCGATCCTTGCCGGAGCGCCGTTGCACCCCGCCAGACCCCGCTTGAGTGGCGTCAGGCGCCTCAAGTGGTTGCAGGCGCGGTGTTACATAAGGGAGCAACCACTGCCCGCGACGCCCATTAAAGGAACACCGCCCGTAGCCTGCCGCTGCCGAGCCCGCGAGGCTGCGCTGGCCGGGGTGGGCGCCGTGGAGTGTCAGGGGGTTATGCGGCGGTATTGCGGGCCAGCGCCGCCTGGCGGCAGCGGCTACAGGGTGTCAGGGGGGCGGGGCATTGGGCTGTAGCCGCTGCCGAGCCTGCGAGGCTGCGCTGGCCGGCATGGGCGCCGGGGCCCTCAGGTCTTTACCCGGGGCCGCAACGGCTGGCCGTCAATGCGCACAAGGCAGGTGTTCGAACAGGGTTTTGCAGACGCCGGCGATGTGTTCGTCCAGCAGGGCCACGGCCTGTTCGACGTTGCCGTCGCGGCAGGCCTGGAGGATTTCCCGGTGCTCGTGGTCGGCGCGATCCTTGCCGGCCGAGAGGCTCATCTGCATGCGCAGGTAGCGTTCCAGCTTGTCGTTGACCGAGCGGATCAGGCTCACCAGAAACGGCCGTTGCGCCGGTTCATACAGGCAGGCGTGCAACTCCCAGTTGAGTTCGGCCCAGCGCCCGACGTCGTTTTCGCCGATGAATTCCTGGCAGATCCGCTCGGCCCGGGCGAAGGTCTCTTCGGTCATGTTGGGGATGGCCAGGCGCAGCGCCTTGTCTTCAAGCAGCATGCGCACCTCGAACATCTGCGCCAGTTCCGCTTCCGAGATCCGCGTGACCATGGCCCCGCGGTTGCGCTGGAACATCACCAGGCCTTCGGCTTCCAGGCGCTTGAGGGCCTCGCGTACCGGGATCTTGCTGACGTTGAACTGACGGGCGATATCGTCCTGGCGAATCGGCTCGTCCTCGTCGAAATGCCCGGCGACGATGGCGTCGCGCAGATGCCGGGTGATGATCTCTGAAGTCGAGGGCGTGTTGCCCAGGTCCGGGGCGTTGAGTCGGGGTAGGTTCACAATGGCGGTCGTTCGAAAGGAGGTGGGGATATGGTATACGAATTTGCCCCGGGCGTTGTTCGCACGGGTCGCCAATGGTAGCGACCAGGTCGGTTTCGGCCTTGTCCTACTCCTTGGCGTCGCTGACCCGAGCCTCAGCCGAGCGTCTTGAGCACCTGGGCAAAACCCTCGGCGGTCCATTCCTTGCGATCCGACACCTGGCCATCGCCCAACTCGACGAGGCGCAGTACACCGTCAGCGCGCTGCACCACATCCACCGAGAAAAAGGGGCTGTCGATCAAACGCGCGCAACGTTGCACCAGCGCCGGCACCTCGCCATCGGCGCCGTAGGCCCGGCCTCTGGCGACAAAGTAGCGCCGCTCGGTGTGCTCAAGGTAATCCTCGCGCTTTCTGACGCACACGCCGCCTTCTATCTGCCCGCGGTACTGGCGCATCTGCTCCACCAGTGGGGCGATCTGCGCCACGTTCGCCACCAGTGACCCGCCAGCGGTGTTGAGGGATTTCACATAGTCCTTGATGAAATACCCCGGCCAGTCCAGCCCATGCAGGGCCTGGGTGAAGTCGGCGTCAGCGGGCAGCACCCGGGTCTCGCTGGTGTGCTCGGTCAGCAACGGGTACCACTCCGGCAGGTGGTGACAACGCCGGTATTGAGCGGGGTCGGTCAACGCCGTGGCACCCAGGACGCGCAGGGCTTCGACCAGGCTGATGTACACCGGCGGCGTCAGCATCCAGCCGCGATACAGCACCGTGCTGCCCTCGGGAATGGCCGGGTGTGCCTTGAGCCGGCCGGCCTCGAAGTCTTCGAAACAGAACAGCGAAGCCTCCAGGCCCAGGGCCCGGGCGGCGGCATATTCGTCCTGATAGGTCTCGTCGACCTGCTTCGGATCAAACGGGTCGCTTGGATACAGTAAATGCATGGCGTGCTCCGCCGCTGGAAAAAGGGCGCGGGTCACTGGCTGCCAGCGGCGCTTCGCTGGACCAGGGCGCGGATGATTTCAAACAATTCGTCTTCGGCTTGCAGGGCGCTGAGCTCGCCGTTCGCAGCCGCGTGGGACAGGGCCTCGGCGGCGCCGAGCATGGCCCGCAACGAGGCGTTGCCTATGCCATTGCCAGCAGCGAACGGGGCCAGGGCGTGGCGGCATTTTTCGATGAAGATCGCCTCGTACTCACCCTTGATCTGCGCCAGCTCCGGCGAACTGGCCAGGGCCGCGATCACTCCGGGAATCTCCCGCCCCTGCAGCGACACACAGGCCACATAAGACGCGGCGATCACCCGGGCGCGGCTGTCGAGGGTGGCGTCGCTGCGCGCCAGGGCGGCGTCCATCACGGCGGTCTGGCGTTGATCGAAGTCCTGGTACAGCGCCGCCAACAGCCCCGGCCGGGTGCTGAAGTGGTCATACACCACCGGCTTGGTCACCCCGGCCTGTTCGGCCAGCCGGCCCAGGGTCAGGGCCTCGGTGCCTTCCTCGCGAACCAGTTGCCAGGCGACGTCGAGCAACTGGCGCAGGCGATCTTCGCGCGTCAGGCGGCGACGGGGTGGGGTGGTTTCGGGCGGTGACGGGTTGAGGTCGCTTGACATGTCTTATATACCAAAAGTAACTTATGGTGATTAACTTACTAATCGTAGCTTGTGCAGTGTATAGGGCCGACCCCGTGCCCTCAATCTGCCTTTCAACCCTGCGCGGAGCCTGAACCATGCATGCCCTGATCGTTGTCGCCCATCACGACCCCCTGTCCCTGACCCACAGCCTGGCGGCGCAGGTTGCCGCCGGCCTGGCCGAGGCCGGGCATACCTGGGAAATCGCCGACCTGTCGGCCCAGGGTTTCGACCCCAGGTTCAACCCCGGTGACCACGCGGTGCACCGTCAGCAGGTCGCGCCGCCGGCCGATGTCGCCGCCGAGCAGGCCCGAATCGACGGCGCCGACGCCCTGGTGCTGGTTTACCCGGTGTACTGGTGGTCGATGCCGGGGCTGCTCAAGGGTTGGATCGACCGTGTGTTCGCCAACGGCTGGGCCTTTGATTACAGCCCCGAGGCCAAACTCCTGAAAAAACTGCGCCACCTGAATGTGCACCTGTTGGCCCTGGGCGGCGCCGACGCCGGCACCTTCGAGCGCCACGGTTATGCCAAGGCGATGCAGACCCAGATCGACCACGGCATCTTCGATTACTGCGGCGCCCGTGTCGCCAGCTCGCACTTGCTGCTCGACTCGGAAAGCCGCGACCCCCGCCCGCACCTGGCGCTTGCCCGCAACCTGGGGCTGGAGCTGTTCGCCCAGGCGCCAGCGTCCGCCGCCCACGCGCACTGACCTTGCGCGTTGGCGCCATGGGCGCAAAAGCCCTTGCACCGCCCGGGGGGAGATCGCGCATCATGGACGCACTCAGCCCACGGAGGTTTTCATGCACGTCATCTCATCCCTCGGGCGCCTGGCCCTGGTGTCCATCGGCCTGTTGCTGGCTGCCCCGGCCATGGCCGCCGACGAGGCGCAGTTGGTGCAGTCGATCAACAGCTACCGCGGCCAGCTCCAGCGCTGCGCCGGCCAGGTGTCCCACGAGCTGCCGCCGCTGACCAGCGACCCGCGCCTGGTGCTGTCCGCCGGCAGTGTCGGTGATTTGCAGCAGGCCCTGGCCCGGGCCGCGTACCCCATGGTCAATGTGCAGGCCATCAGCTTGTCCGGGCCACGGGATGCCGCCGCGGCGATGCAGGCGGTGCAGGAAAGCTTCTGCCAGGTGGTGCTCGACCCGCAGTTTGTCGACATCGGCGTCAGCCGCGAAGGCCGCGAATGGCGCATCGTCCTCGCCCGGCCATTGCTGGCGGCGCGCCTCGGAGACTGGCAGGCAGAAGGGCAGCAGCTGCTGCAATTGCTCAACGCGGCCCGCGCCCAGCCGCGCCAATGTGGGGCCCAGGCTTTTGCCGCCAGCGCGCCGCTGGCCTGGAACGCGCAACTGGGGGCGGCTGCCGAAGGCCATAGCCGGGCCATGGCCAACCAGAACTTTTTTGATCATAAAGACCGCGACGGCCGCACCCCGGGAGACCGGGCCGAGCTGGCGGGGTATGCCGGCGGGCAGATCGGCGAGAACATCGCCGCCGGCCAGGATTCGGCGCGCAAGGTGCTCGACGGCTGGCTGACCAGCCCCGGGCACTGCGCCAACCTGATGAACCCGGCCTTCCGCGAGTTGGGCGCGGCCTACGCCGTGGACCCGAAAAGCGACGCCGGGATCTACTGGACCGCGCTGTTCGGCGCGCCCTGAGCCCCGGCTCTCGGGCTTTTGCGGCACAAGGCGGCCATGGTTTTTTCGGGCACGGTGGAATGATCGTGCGCCGCCAGTGTCGATTCTATGAGCCCGGTCGAGCACCGGGCGCTTGCCCGCCCACCCCCGGCCACCAGCCTGCAGGCTGCGCCGCCTCGGCGGCCCTTGTGTAACAGCCGGAAGGTTCGATCATGCAGCCCTTATTAGTCGCCACCTGCCTGGCCCTCACGCTTTGCGCGAGCCAGGTCTTTGCCGCCGATCAGGCACCCGCCGCCCAGGTCGCGGTCGACAAAGCCGAAGTCCTGGAACAGAAAGCCGCCGCCAAGGGCAGCGAACCGCCACCGGCCAAAGTCGAGGCCATCAGTCAGAGTGAGGCCCAGGCGGTGGACCCGGCTGGCGTGGCGCCGCTGGACGACGCCCTGACCTGCCTCGCCCGCAGCATCTATTGGGAAGCCAAGGGCGGCACCTCGGACGATATGGAAGCGGTGGCCAATGTGGTGGTCAATCGCCTGGGGCACAAGGGGTTTCCAGACACCGTGTGCGAGGTGGTCAAGCAGGGTTCGGAGCAGCATGCCTGCCAGTTTTCCTGGTGGTGCGACGGGCGTTCGGATCAGGTCGAAGAAGACGCGCCGTACGCCGTCGCCAAGGAAATCGCGCGCAAGGCCCTGAACCAGCAACTGCCGGATCACACCCACGGCGCCATGTATTTCCATGACAGCAGCGCCTCGCCGGCCTGGGCCAAGGAATACGTGAAGACGGCCAAGATCGGCAAATTCAGCTTCTACAAACCCCGGGACGGCGATGCCCGCTGAAGCTGGCCGGGTTTAATCCCCGAGGGTAAAAAGCAGCGCCTTGAGGCCGGCTTCGGCCTCGATATCCGGGAACTCCGGCGGGTTGTCCAGGCGCCGCTGAAAATGCAGGCCCGGCGCCTCGCGGGTCACGCCGTCGATCAAAAACTCAGGGCCAAAGGCCGGGTCGTTCATGCACGCAAGCAGGGTGCCCTGGCTGGTCAACAGCTCCGGCAGGCGTCGCAGCACCCGTGGGTAATCCTTGCTCAACAGAAAGCTGCCTTTTTGAAACGACGGCGGGTCGATGATCACCAGGTCATAGGGCCCGCCGTTCTTGACCTTGGCCCAGGACTTGAACAAGTCATGCCCCAGAAAGCTCACCCGGCTCAGGTCGTGGCCATTGAGCCGATGGTTGTCGCGGCCACGGCTCAGGGCCGGGCGCGACATGTCGAGGTTGACCACGTGGCTGGCACCGCCCTCGATGGCGGCCACGGAAAAACCGCAGGTGTAGGCGAACAGGTTGAGCACGCGCTTGCCCCGGGTGTTTTCCCGGACCCAGTTGCGCCCGTAGCGCATGTCCAGGAACAGGCCGTTGTTCTGCTTGCGCCCCAGGTCCACCCGATAGCGCAGGCCTTCTTCCTCCAGGGTCAGCTCATCCAGCGCCTCGCCCAGCAGCCATTGCGCGCTGCTGTCGGGCAGGTAGCGATGCTGCAGCAGCAAATGGCTGGCGCCCGAGGCCTGCCAGGTCGGCGAGGTGCTGATGCCCAGCAGCAGTTGAATCAGCGCGTCCAGTTGCCCGGGCTCGGGCTCCTTGAACAGCGACACCAGCACCAGCCCTTGCATCCAGTCCACCGTCACCTGCTCCAGCCCCGGCCAGCAGCGCCCGCGGCCATGGAACAGGCGGCGGGTCTCGGTCGGCGGGGTGGCCAGGGCGTCGAGCAAATGGGCGTGCAGGGTAGCGAGGGCGTCTGGGGTCATCGGGTGGGGTCGGCAAAGGGCAGGGGGCGGCATTTTAAACACAAATGCCGTCCGGACCTTAGTCGTCGTCATCCTGATCCTGCTGTGCCTGGCAACTGGCGCACAGCTCGCCGTTGACGATGTAGGTATAGGCCGCGCCGGCGGGCAGGGCGTCGCCATACAGGGTGGTGTAGCACTGGGCGCATTGGTAGAGGTAACAAGCCATGGGCAAACTCCGGTTTGGTCGAAACAGCGGATGGGTTACAGCTGGGCGTAGCGGGCGATCTTGTGCATGTAGCGCACGAACTCCAGCTTTTCGGTGGTCGGTTCATCGTCCCGCAGCCATCTGACCGGCAGACCCAGGTACTGGGCCCATTCGATGCCCTGCCTGAACTTGACGGCGGCGTCCTGTTTGGCCGCGACCTCGATGTATTGATTGACCAGCGGGTACTGGTTTTTGCCGGCGCGGTACTTGGCCAGGTCGAACGCAGTCTGGTAGTAGCCCAGGGCGGCGACGTAGTCCTCCTGCCGGTAGTGGTAGGTGGCCCGCAACCAGGGCTCCATCCAGCACAGGTGCTGGCTCAGGCCGTGGCGCTGCAACTGGCTGGCGTAGGCATCGATGTCGGCCCAGCGGGTGTCCGGCGCGCGCTTGAGGTCGAACCCCGCATGCAACATGTGCGCGAAGTGTTCCGGTGCCGAGTAGTGCCGCAGCTGTTCGAGGCGATCGAGGACCAGGCCGACGTTGAATTTTCCGTAATCCCGGGCCAGGGCCTGTAACTCGGCATCGGCCAGCGCCCCGTGGCCGCCTTGTTCCTGGCGCTGGCCGATGACGTGCTGGGCACCCTTGAGTCTCTGGTAGGCCTCGTGCCAATAGTTGACGCAGGCGTTATCCCAGAGTTGGCGCCGGTCATAAGGCGCCGGTGCCTGCTCCAGCATGGTGTTCGCCTGGTCTTTGAAACCCTGGAGGTCTTCGGCCAGCCGCGTGACGTGGCACTGGTATTGATGACAGCTCTGCTGCACATACTCCGTGCCGTACTGCTCGACCAGGGCCTTGATCAAGAAGCTGCTGCTGCGGGCGAAGACCAGGGCCGTGCGGATGCTGTCTTGTACCGCCTTGCTGATGACGTGGCCATGGCGTGCCAGGTTGTCGAACGAGTCGCTGAAGTTCGTGTGCAGTTCCGGCAGCGACGGCACGTTCTTGCCCCGTACCCAGCGGACGGCGCTTTTCAGGCGCCGCTCGGCGTTGTCCTTCTCCTCCTCATCCTCCTGCAACTGGGGCGGGTTATGAAAGCGCATCTGGGACAGCCGACACAGGCGATAGGCCCAGCGCATGACCTTTTCCAGGGGCAGGCAAATCTGGCCCTCGGCATTCCATGACGGCAAATACCACCACTCGTCGTCCGGGGTACACAACCTCAGGTCACCGAGGCGGTACGTCATGCTGTGCTTGGTCAGGGACAAGGCCAGGGCCGGAATCGCCTCGACCGTGATGAAGTAGCGCAGGGTCTGGGCCTGATCGAGAAAGGTGCCCTCGTTTTTGATCAGCTCGTTATAGGTCTCATACAAGTCGCTCAAGACTTCGCCAGTACAGCCCACCACCCGGGTATCGGTGGGCAGGTAGGTGTACAGCTCGCGGCTGAACAGGTCGATGGCGCTGGCCAGGTTCGAGGTCAATGCGCCTTCTTCCCGATTCAAGCGTTGCAGCTGTTTTTGCACAGACTTTTTCCAGGACTCGTCCAGGCCCTGGCTGCGCTCCGCCGCTTTACGGGGCAGGATGCCAAAGGCGGCGAACATCAGGCTGATCAGTTCACCTTGGGTGGCAAAACGGATAGTCGTGGTCATGACAGTCCCTTGTCGTGGGAGGCTGATACGCAGTTCGCGTCAGGCCTGGTTGGGGTTCAGTTGCTTGCCGCGATTGCCATGGGCCTTGGCGTTTTCCGGGTTGCTGCCGCAAGTCCCGCGATTGGGGTTCAGGGTATTGGCGCGGTCATTGTGCTGCTGGCGGGTTTTCGCCGGAGTGGGTTTGGACATGCTGACTTCCTCGGGGTGGGGTGTGAGAAAAGTCTAGTCCTGCCGGAGGGGGCGGTCTGCACGCAAATTGGCGACGGGTTTTTTCGGTCTTGGCGCAGGAGTGGCTGCGACGCCGGCTGGCGAAAGCGAGGTCGCTGCCGGCGCGCAGTCTGAACGATCAGCGCAGGTACAACTGCTCCATCACATAGGCCAACGACGCGCCCAGGGTTTCACCGTGGCTCAGGCCGTCGAAGCTGTGGTAATCCAGGCTCAGGCCCGGGATCTGGCGCAGTTCCCCGGCCAACTGCCGGGCCCGTGCATCCGCCGGCTCGGTCGCCGGGCCGCGGGGGTTGGAAGGCTCGGCGCTGCCGCGCATCAGCAGCAACTGCGTGGGATGGCCATCCAGGCGTTGGGCCAGGCCCGGGAGCTGCCCGAGGATCGCGCCATCGCCCCACCACAGCGACGGGCTGGCGGCCGCGTAATGGGCGAATTCGCCGGGGCGGGTGAACAGCGCGTGC
>NZ_ATLP01000044.1:0-31228 GCF_000416215.1 Pseudomonas sp. CF161 | reverse complement strand
CACCGCTGGGCTGGCCGGTCAGTGGGTCTTTCTGCTCGGCACCGGGCAGTTGGGGCGTGTAGTCCCGGGTGCGCGCGGTGCGTTCGATGCGCAGCGGGGTCTGGTAACCCACGGCCACCAGCAGCGGCGCCTGGCCGGCGGCGAGCTTTTGCAGCTGCCCGGCGTCCAGCGCGCCGAGGGCGGCGTTGCCATCGAGCATCCACAGCACCGGGTAGCCGTCCTTGGGCGCGGCCTGGTGCGGGCGGCCGATCCACACCTGGTAGTGGCGCTGGCCGTCGGCGGAATCCAGCAGCAGGCTGCTGAAGCTGTAGGGCAGGCCCGGCTGCTGCAAGAGCCGGGTGTCCATCGGTTGTTCCGGCGCGGGTTGCGCCTGGGTCGTGGGGCCCGCCAGGGCCAAGGCCAGGGCGAGGCAAAGGGCAAAACGTTTCATCAGGGGATCTCGCAAGCGGGTCAGAACGACGCGGTGAGGCTGGTATAGAGCGTGCGCCCCGGTTCGTTGTACGTCGCCGCCCCGGCCCCGGCGATATTGGTCACGCCCTGGGCGTTGCCTTCGCGGTACAGGCGTTTGTCCAGCAGGTTGTCGACCCCGGCGGTCAGGCTCAGGTTGCGGGTCAGGGCGTAGGTGCCGCTCAGGCCGGCGATGGCGTAGGGCGAGAGCTGATTGCTCGAGGTGCCGGTCACGGGGTTGCCGTGGTAGTCGTATTTTTTCGGGGTTTGCTTGCCATACCAGGCCACGCTCAATTGCAGCGACAGGTCCTGGGTCGCCTGCCAGTCGAGCATTGAGTTCAGGGTGTAGCGCGGGGTCACCGAGAGGTAGTCGCCGGTCTGCTTGTTTTTCGATTGCAGCATGTAGGTGAAGTTGTTGTTCCAGGTCAGTTGCTCGG
The DNA here is from genome assembly GCF_000416215.1 of Pseudomonas sp. CF161. Lineage (NCBI taxonomy): Bacteria > Pseudomonadati > Pseudomonadota > Gammaproteobacteria > Pseudomonadales > Pseudomonadaceae > Pseudomonas > Pseudomonas sp. CF161. The sequence goes on along the minus strand of NZ_ATLP01000044.1, from coordinate 30,344 downwards.
CCAGGGGCAGGGTCAGGGTGCCTTCCAGGCCTTCGACCAGGGCCTTGGGCACGTTTTCCCACTGGTAGACCGCAGCGTTGGCATAGGCCCCGGTGCCACCGCTGGCGCTGCCCACGGAACCCAGGCCCGACTCCACCTTGTTTTTGTAGTCATTGCGGAAGTAGGTCAGGCCCGCCACCACGCCGTCGGCCTTGTACTCCAGGCCCAGCTCTTTGTTGACGCTGGTTTCGGCCTTGAGGTTGGCGTTGCCTTGCAGGTAGCAGCTGGTGGTCTGCCCGTAGCAGCCCTGGCCCCGGCTGTAGAGCAGGTAGTCGGGGTTCAACTGGTAGAGGTTGGGCGCCTTGTAGGCGCGGGCAATGCCGGCCTTGAGGGTCAGGCTGTCACTCAGGGCGTGGGACAGGTTCAGCGACGGGCTCCAGTTGTCGCCGACCACGCTGTGGTGATCGAAACGCAGACCCGGGGTGAGCATGGTGCCGGGCAGCAGCTCGATATTGTCTTCGGCGAACAGCGAGAAAATCTGCGCCGAAGAGTCGGTGCTGCGGCCACTGCTGGTCAGGCCGCTGACGCTGCCGCCTTCGCTGGTGCTCTGGGTGTTGGCGCTGGGGTCGTCGAGCTTTTGCTGGACCCACTCGCTGCCCAGGGTCAGGGTCTGGTCGACACCCGCATGCAGCGGCAGGTTGACCTCGCCGTGGGCGGTCAGGTCACGCAGCACCGCGGTGTAGAAACCGCTGTTGCTGAAGATGCCTTCGGTGCCGCCGGCCAGGCCTTCGTTGATCCGGCTGTTGCGGGTCTTTTCGTATTGCAGGTAGGCCATGGAACTACCGAAATCCCACTCGCCGCGATGGGTCAGCGAGTAGTTTTCGCGGTAGCTGCGGTTGGTCTCGTGGCCCAGCAGGCTCTTCACCGTGGCGTTGCTGTTGGTGTTCTGGGTGTCGCCGGTGTAGAGGTTGCCCTGGCGGCTGAAGCCGGCTTCGAAGTCCAGGGTCTGCTCCGGGGTCAGGTGCCAGCTGAGCAGGCCATTGAGGTCCTTGTTGCGCACCCCTTCGCGGCCGGCGGGCAGGGTGCCGACCTGGTTGCCGGTGCGCGCCGATTCATGGCCAGCGTTGATGTCGGCGTCGTCTTCATCGGTCTTCGCCACATTGCCGTAGACCCGGTAGCTCAGGGTGTCGGTCAGCGGGCCATTGAGGCCGAAGCTCATGCGCTTGGTCGCGCCTTCGCTGCCGTGCTGGGGAAAGGAGCTGTAGACCGTGGCATTGCCGTGGGTCTGGGTGCCGGCCTGCTTGGTCACGATATTGATCACCCCGCCTGCCGCGCCATTGCCATAACGCGCCGCCGCCGGGCCACGGATCACCTCGATGCGTTCCACCTGGTCGGCCGGCACCCAGTTGGTGTCGCCCCGGCTGTCACGCTCGCCGCGCCAGCCGTAGCGCACCGAGTTGCGACTACCCACCGGTTTGCCGTCGACCAGGATCAGGGTGTTTTCCGGGCCCATGCCGCGAATGTCGATCTGCCGGTTGTTGCCGCGCTGGCCGCTGGTGGAGTTACCGGTCAGGTTGACCCCGGGCATGGTGCGGATGATCTGCGACAAGTCGTTGGCCGGCGGGCGCTTCTTGATGTCTTCGGCGGTAATCACCGACACCCCGGGTGCCTGCTTGGTCTCTTCCTTGGCGGTGGCGACGATGCTCTGCACCGGCAGTTCCAGCCCTGGTTGCGGGACGTTCTCGGCCTCCACCGCGGCGTGCACGGCCAAGGGCAGCAGGCAGCAACTGGACAACAGGAAAGGGGCGAAAGGACGCAGCGAAGGGAACGACATCGGTGATCTCCGGAAGTCAGCCTGAAACAGGAAGATCACGAATGATAATGAATGCTATTTGAGAGTAAAGCGCATTAACTTTCTAAACACTTCGGCTCCGCCGCCGCCGGCAACAGCAGGTGCATGCACAATCCCGGGGTGCCATTGCTGGCCCACAAGCGTCCCTGTTGCAGCTCGATGGCGCGGCGGGCGATGGCCAGCCCCAGGCCGAAACCGTCGCCGCTGGCCGACTCCAGGCGTTGATAGGGCAGGAACATGCGCGACAAGTCGGCTTCGGCGACTCCCGGGCCCTGGTCTTCCAGGCACAGGTGCCAGTACGCGCCCTCACGCCAGCCCCGCAGGGTGACCTGGCCGTCCTCGGGGGAATAGCGAATGGCGTTGCGCAGCAGGTTTTCCAGGGCCTGGGCCACGCTGTCCAGGTGCACCTGCACGCAGCAATCGGTGCCCAGCAGGCAGCGCAGACGCTGCGGCGCCCAGCCGCTTTCAAAGCAGGCATCCTCGCGCAGGGCCTCCCACACCGAGAGCATCAGCACCGGTTCGCTGGGGCGTTGCGGGCGTTCGGTGTCGAGCCAGGCCAGGTCCAGGGTGTCTTCCAGCAGGCGTTGCATGTCGTTGATTTCCCGGTCCAGGCGCTGGCGCAGGTGCTCCGGCGGCAGGGGGCTGTCATGGGCAATCCGCAGCCGCGCCAGGGGCGTGCGCAGTTCATGGGACAGGGTACGCAGCAGCAGGCGCTGCTGACCCAGGCTCTGGCGCAGGCGCTCGGCCATATGCTCCAGGGCCTGGGCCAGTTCGCCCAGCTCGTCATGGCGATTGACCAGTGGCGTGCCCAGGCCCTCGCTCTCCAGGTCATCGGCGCGCAGCGCGTCGGCCCGGTCCCGCAGGCGATTGAGCGGCAGCACCAACTGCCGGTACAGCAGCAGGCCGAGCAGGGCCGCGAGCAGGGTCGGCATCACCCCGTGGCTCAGCACGTGGGTCCAGGGCGTAAGGCCGCGGGGCAGCAGGCGCTCGGGCAGTTGCAGCACCAGTTGGCCCTGCGCCGGCTGCTCGGGGAAGGCGATGCTGACGTAGGGCAATTCATCCTGCAACCGTCGGCTCATCGGCCAATCGAGCTTGCGCATAAAGGTCAGGTGGCGGTAGTCCTCGGTGCTCAGCGCCGTGGTGCCGAGGCTTTCCAGGCGCGGGCCGAGCACCGCGACCCAGGTCTTCTCGCGGTCTGCCAACTGCTGGCGAAACGCTTCGACGCCGGCGCTGCCCTGGGCCCGCCAGATCGCCTCGGCCTGCTGCGCATACTGCGCCAGGTACAGGCGGTCTGCGGGCTCCAGAAAGTACGTGCGACGCTCTGCCGACAGGCCCCAGATCCAGATAATCCAGGTCAGCAGCAGGCAAAAGCTGATTTGCAGCAGCGCCAGTTTCCACAACAGCGGATGACGCCGCATCAACCGCGCTCCGTGTCCACCAGGATATAGCCCTGGCCGCGCACGGCCTGGATCTGCAAATGCTGGGCGCCAATTGCCGCCAACTTGCGCCGCAGGTTGCACACGTGCACATCCAGCCCCCGGTCGAGCCGGGTATAGATGCGGTGCAGCACACTCTGGTACAGAAACGCCTTGCTCAGCGCCTCGCCGGGGTGCTCGTGCAAGGTCGCCAGCAAGCGGTATTCGGAGTCGGTCAGCCCGGCGTACTGACCCTGTTGGCTCACATCACGCGCCAGTTCGTCAAACTCCAGGCTGCCCAACGCCTGGGGCCGCGCCCGCGCCGCCTGGGGCTGGGACCGCGCGGCGCGGCGCAACAAGGCATCGGCCCGCGCATCCAGCTCGGCCAGGCTGAAGGGCTTGGGCAGGTAATCGTCGGCGCCCCGGGTAAACCCGCTGATCCGATCCTGCTCGGCCCCCAGGGCCGACATCAGCATCACCGGTAAGTCCTGGTCGCTGCGCAGGGTTTCAAGCAAGGCCAGGCCGTCCATGCCGGGCAGCATGATATCCAGCAACACCAGATCAAAATGCCCGGCACGCGCCGCCGCCAGGCCCTGGGTGCCGCTGTCGCAGGCGGTCACGGAAAAGCCGCGCTGGCAAAAGTGCAGGTGCAGGTCGTTGCGCAGGCGGGCGTCGTCTTCAACCAGCAGCAGATGAGGAGTCATGGTGGGTAGGTGCTTAAATGAGAATGTTTAACATTTGTGAATGATGCATGAAAGGGCCGGGGCTGTGCAATTGCCTGTGGGGATGTGCCGCAGGGGGAGGGGGGCGATAAGGAAATAAGCTGCGACGGTTTGCCGGTTGTCCGCTGCAGCCACGGCACTTACGCTGCCGCCACTGTAGATGTTGACGCTTGCCAACGCTGGGCAACAGCCCAGGTGACCTCGCGCAGGGCAAGTCCTTTACGCTTCAGGCAGTCGACGAACAGTAGTTGTTAAAAAACACAACCAGAGTAGCCTGGGTTTATAGACAGGGAAGCCTATGGACGTTCTCATACCATCACGTTTCGACGATGCAGCGATTTTGTATCCGAACGACAAAGCCGGGCTTGATCGTTGCCTTCGCCTTTTACGAATGGCACGCCCGAAAGAATTCGCGGACCTGGAAGCGCTTTTCGGTCCGCAAGGGGTCGACCTGTTCAAGCCAAGAGCGGCCATGAATTGGGTCGTGATCGACGTAGGCGGCAATAACCTCAGGGTGCTGGGCGGGGTCAACTACACCCGGCAGAAGTTCTACGTCAAACACATCTACACGCATGCCGACTACGACGTTGCCAGCGCCTGGTATGCCAGAAACAAAGGGGTAAAACGATGAGCGCAGCCCGCAATGACCTTCAAACCGTGATCGCAACCCTTGGCGAGCTGCACGCGGTGCTGGAACGCCTACGCAGTGAGTTTGTGCACGGCATCAAGACCCCCGCTGACTATGAGCGGGCGACTCACCTGCTCGATGAACTCACCGACGGGCGTGGGCTGAGCAAGGTCGAGGAAAAAATCCTGGTCGAGCTCGAGGACGAAATCCTGGCCTACCAGCGCGACGCCGAGCAGTTTCGCGAATCGAACGCCGCGTTTGAGGCGACTTGCACCCCGGTGCAGTTGATCAAGGACCTGATGGAAACCCTCGGGCTCACCGGCTCGGATCTCCCTGAAATTGGCGATAAAACAGCGGTATCCAAGGTGCTCGCTGGGGCGCGGCCCATCAGTCACAAGATGGCGTACGCGCTGGCAGCGCGGTTTTCGATGGAGCCCGGGGCTTTCCTGTCGGCCGCCTCGGGAAAGGTCGCTGATCCCGAAAGCATTCGGCCCAAGCCCAAAAAAACCTCAGTGCATAACCGCTTTCGCAACACGCCGCCGACCTTGCGCCCAGAGAAACCCGCCGACAACAACGAGTACCAACAGGTGGCTTCCAAAAGCCACAGACAGCCAAGTAAAGCCCAGCCCCGGGGCTAGGCAGGCATCTGTTCGGTACGGCCTCACTCGCCAGGAACGCTCGGCGTCTATCACTTTCTACTTCGGTGACGACCTGTCATGGGAGGCCGAAAACGAAGTCATCCACTCGGTTCAACAGCTCCGCAAAGACCTGGATGCCACTCTCGAGGACAGGAATCAGGCCCGGGTCCCTCTGTGATACAGCCAGCGTTTTGGCCGGCCGTATTCGCAATTGCAGTCGGCCAGGGACGGTATTGATCGTTACCTGATTGCTGGAACCTGCATCGGCCGTGGCTCAACAGCGCTAGCGGCACGCCGCTTTCAGGCTGAACGCCTGCCCCGACAGCAACTGCATGCAGCCCTCGATCTGGCTGGCCACGGCAGCCCTGTCATCCGCCAGCTCCAGGCCCAAGGCCCTTCTGCGCAAGGGTTCGGCGATCACCAGCGATAAAATCATGCGCGCCAGCACCTGGGGTTGGGCGACGGTCACCAGGCCCCTGGCCGCCTGCCTGCTCAGCCAGTTGGCGAGGAGCAGGGTCGCATGCTCGATGCCATTGGCCTGGTAGGCCTCGAGGGCCAGGTCACGCTCCGCAAAGTCCTGGGTCAGCAGCTTGAACAGCCCGATCGCATCGTCGCTGAGCGCCCTGTCCGCCACCGCGCCCAGTAGTCGGCCTAACACGGCAAGCAGATCGTCCGCCGCGAGCGGGTCTTCGTCGAACAGATCGGCAAACCCCTGGGTCCAGGACCCAATCACCAAGCCCACCAACTCGCTTCGGTTGGCCGCGAAGCGGTACAGGGTTTTTTTCGCCAGGCCGCAGTGCGCCGCGACGGCTTCCATGGTGGTCGCGCTGTAACCCTGGCTCAGCAGCAGGCGCGTTGCCCCGCTCACGATTAGCTCGACTGTCTGTTCCTGTGAGCGGGCCGGCCGCCCGCGTTTTGCCGGCTGGATGTCATTGCTCATAAAGGCTCCTGAAGTGGCGGGCGGACTTTATCATCGGGTAATTGCGAAACGCTAAACGTTTCTATAATAATGCGACCTGACCTAAAAGGAGCACGGCATGAAATCTTCCACCTTGGCGACACCCTGGAGCGACCATTCGGCCATGCTGTCGCCGACGCCCCTGCACCTTGAAATGGGCATTACCCGGCTGCCCGACGGCTGCCTGATGGTCTGCGTGCACAATGAGTTGCGCGGCTGCAAAGGCAAAATGCTCGATTGGTGGTTCACTTTTTTTGAAACCACCGAGCACATCAAGTGGTGGCACCCCTACGACCATATCGAGCACAAGGGCTGGGACGAGCAGTGGGTCCGAGGGGTCAATTACATCGGGGCGACCATCCGCGCCGTGGAGTCCCTGGGGGATATCCCGCCCGTGGAGGCCACCCTCAAGTTCCATGACCCCCGTGATGTCTTTGCCGACCCGGCGCTGCGCGAGGCCTTCCGGCGCGAGCATGTGTCCGCCATCATCTGCGCCAGAATCGGTTTTGGCGCGGATGTGGAGCTTGACCCGAACGGCGACCCGACCGATGGCGAGATGATCCACCTCGTCCGCGATACCGATACCGGATGTGTGCTGCGCAGCCGCTTCATCCTTGGCCGCTCCTGCCGCGATCCGCGAGCCGAAGTACCGGATGAACTGGGCCTGGGGCTGCTTCAACATTGCTACTCGGAGTTCAGCTACCTTGCGGCGTTTCTGCCAGCGCTGTTCCTGGCCGAGACACGCAAGGACGCAAGCCCATCGTTGCGCTGGTAAGCCGGGTTGCGTACCCAGCCCCATCGCTGAGGCAGCGGGCGATGAGGGGGGATAAGGAAACAAGCTGCGACGGTTGGTCGGTTGTTGGGTTTGGGGTTCGACACTACCCTGGCGCCATCGCTGAACACTTGGCGCTCGGGCCGGAGACACTGAAGAGATACGGGAACACGCAGTTCCCGCTGTGCAGGCTCCTACGCTGGAGAGCCTGAGGGCTACAGGCGAATGGGCCGGTGAGAAGATCCATGAGGCGGGAAAATGAGTTTGAACGTTGTCGATAAGCTACTCCTGTCCGTTGCCCTCATTGATCTGGCAGGGATTTTTCTTTGGATTGGGGGCTGTTTGCACCTGGCTTATACGAAGATGGATTTGATGTTGGAACACCTGAAAAATTGCTCAGCCATCATGACGCGTGCTCCGCTTCGACATGCTGGGCCCTGGGGAAAGCTTCTGCTCGTAGGTGGCATTGCGGGAATAGTGACCTTCCCTGGGTTTTATTTGAAAAGGGGCGAGCTAAGTTCCGAAGATTTAGCCCACTTTCCAGCGTCCCTTAAACGCAAGCTGGCCGTGTTGCACTGGAGCGTGATTGGGCTGCTATTGGTAATGGTCAGCTTTGGTGTGGCGGTTAAATCAGGTTCTGTTTAGTGCTGCTGAACACTGAAGTGCCCTTGTTTCATAAGCGCATCTCACTGGCTTCATTCGGCCACTGGCTGACGTTCACCCTACGACAGCCCCGGCCAGGAGCGGTCCGTGGCAGCCTGGTCCGAACATGCTGACGATCACCAGGCTGAGAATTTCTTCCAGCCAAGCGATTTCCGCGCGTGGTCGCGTGTCACCGGTTGGCACGGAGTGTCACAATTGCGCCCCCTTCAATCCCGAGCGCTCTCCATGCTTCGTCCAGCCCTGCAGATCGTCGCCGTGTTTGTGTCCTGGGTGACCGCCACCGCGGCGCTGGCCGACCCTCAGTACTTCCACAAGACCCTGTCCGGCCGCATTGGCGATCGCCATGGGTTTACGATGAATCTCAAGAATGTCGACGGCAGGCTCACGGGAAGCTATCGCCCTGCCGGCAAGCGCAATGATCTCTACCTGAGCGGCGAGATCGACCCATCAGGGGCCTTGACGATGAACGCGTTCGGGAGTGCGGGCCAACGCACCGGCACCTTCACCGGCAAGCTGGTCAGTGACACGCTCGACGGCAACTGGGCCTCGGCCGATGGCGACCGGCCCTTGCCCGTTTACGCGCATCAGACCTCGGAAATCATCATGGGCTCGAAGCGCGAGATGCTCACGCAGGCGATCGGCACTTATGTGCTCGACAGCGTCAGCGGCGCGGGCTGCCCCAGCGGCGTGTGGCAGTCGTGGCGAGACAAGGGCCGATGGAAGTCGAATTTCTCGGTCGTCGAGGATGGGCACGTCGAGGTCTCGGACGTGAGCCTGACACGCGAGGATCTGCACCGGCTCAACAGCATGACGGTCACTTTGGACACCTCGCTCGCCACGCGCCTGAGCGTCGAGGGCAAGGTGCTGCTGTCGATCCCGTACCGCGACGCGGGCATGCAGTACGAGATCAGCCAGCCCCACCACGCTGGCATTGAGTACCAAATCAGCCAGCCGCCAAACAGCGTAATGGAGGATCACCTGAAGTCGCTGTCGCCCGCCACCAGCGTCTATAACGAACATCTCTACCTGCTCGCCCGCGACGCGATCGATTTCGCGCCGGCGATGGCGGGCAATTATCTGTCCAACGAAGTGGGCGTCGTGACGGTCAGCTACGCCGTCGTCGGCAAGACCTTCGACGTCTACCTGCGGGACGACAACGGCTGCAGCGGTAGCGTGTTCTCCTTTCGGCGCAAGGGCCGATGAAGGCGATGCATCATGGGCCTCCAGGTCAGGCCCCGAGTGCGGCGGCGCCAGTGCTTGCCTGAATGGCCGCTGACGAGAAATGTGTACGACCGTTGAGGGTCGATTTCAGTCGGTCGTGACAGGCAACAATCGGCCGTAAGCTGCCTGTCGATAACAAATGATCAGTACGCCCTGTTCACCACCCCATGCCTCCAGACGGCGCCCACGTGAACTGCCTTCGGTTTTTCACGGGTGCTGCGTTTTACGCACAAACTCGATCAGCGCCTGTAGCGCTGGCGGTACGTGACGCCGGCTGGAGTAATAGATAAAAAACCTGCTTGGCAGGGCTTTCCAGTCTTCAAGAATTTCCTCCAGTTGCCCCTGAGCCAAGTAGTCCCTGGCCATCTCCTCATACACGTACGCGATCCCGGCACCGTCCTTCGCGGCTTGGATCATCAAGGTGTCATCTTCCAGTATCAACGGTCCTGCCACGGCCAGGCGCATGGGTTGGCCCTCGGCAAGATATTCCCACTTGTACAGTTTGCCGCTTGGGAAGCGCCTGCCAATGCAGGCGTGTTCAAGCAGCCTTTGTGGCGTGTCCGGTGTCCCGTGCCTCCTGAGGTAATCGGGGGCTGCAACGGTGACAAATCCCTGCGGTGAGCCCACCGGCACGGCGATCATGTCCCCCGCAAGGCTTTCGCCGAAGCGCACGCCTGCATCAAAGCCTTTGTCGATGATGTCGCTCAATCCATCGTCAGCCACCAGCTCCACGTTGACACGTGGGTAGGCGGCAGTGAATGGCGCCAGCAGGGGCGCAATGACGAGGCGGGCTGCGGGTCGCGATACGTTCAATCGCAGCGTACCGGTGGGAACTTCCTGTTTGAAGGTCAGTTCATGCAGCCCTTTGGCGATCTCCGCCAACGCTGGAACCAGCGTAGCGAGCAGTTGATTGCCTGCTTCAGTGGGCGTCACGCTGCGAGTGGTACGGTTGAGCAGCCTGACCCCCAGCCTGCCTTCCAAGGCACGCATGGCGTGGCTCAGGGCCGATGCAGAAACCCCTCGCTCGTCGGCTGCTTTGCGAAAGCTGTGATGGCGAGCCACTGCGGCGAAGGCGTCGAGTTCGGAAAGATCGCATGGGGTTTTCATGAATAGGATTCAGTAGTTCAAGCACGATTGGCTATCTTATCGTCGGTAACCTGCCGATGGATACTTTGCGCATCAATCGATGTGAGGTGTTTATGCAAAAGAATCGACTGGGTAGGTCCGAGTTGCTGATTTCGCCAATTGGCATGGGCACTTGGGCCATTGCGGGGCAAGGGTGGGAGTTCAGTTGGGGGGCACAAGATGACCGCGATAGCCTGGCGGCATTGGAGTACGCGGTCGAGCGCGGCGTTAACTGGATCGACACAGCGGCGGTCTATGGACTCGGCCATGCCGAACGGTTGACGGGGCAATTGCTGCGTCAGGTGCCGGCTTCGCGTCGTCCATTGGTATTCACCAAAGGCAGTCTGGTGTGGGATCCCGAGACCCGTGAGATTTCTCATTCGCTCGCCCCCCAGTCACTGATGAAAGAGATCGAGGACAGCCTGCGTCGCTTGCAGGTCGATGTCATCGACCTCTATCAGATTCACTGGCCAGCGTTCCCGGCAGATGGGACCAGTGAAGGCATCGAGGAGGCTTTGGCGACTCTGGCCCAAGCCAAGGCGCAGGGCAAGATAAGGGCAATTGGCGTGTCAAACTTCGATGTTCCCCAGCTTGAGCGAGCCCGCTCGGTCACCGATATCGCCTCCCTTCAACCGCCGTATTCAGCTTTGATGCGTGATATCGAGGACCATGTTCTGCCTTATTGCGCAACGGCGCAGGTCGGCGTGATTGCCTACTCGACTTTACAATCTGGCCTACTGACGGGAAGCATGACCCGCGAGCGGATTGCACAGCTGCCCGACGACGACTGGCGAAAATCGCGCAGCGCCGATTTCCAGGAACCTCGCCTCAGCAAGAATCTCGCTTTGGTAGAAGTGATGGCAAACATTGGTGCCAGGCATGGGGTCAGTGCGGCGGCCATCGCCATCGCTTGGGTACTGCGTGATTCGGCAGTCTCCGGCGCGATAGTAGGTGCACGCCGGCCCGAACAGGTGAATGGATTGATCGATGCCATCAGCGTTCGGCTTGGCCAGCCCGAAATAGAAGAAATTAGCCACTATTTACCTGAAGGTATGGGCACGAACGTACCCAGCAGTGTGGCCTGAGCAAGCTGATGTTTGCCCGTTGATGCTCAGCGGCGTGTGATCTCCGCAGTCAGCGAATGACTCCTGGAGATCATACTGGTTGATAGCCCGCCATCGGCCAAAAGCATCACTAACACCTGAATTAAACTCAGCTGCGAAGCGGCGTCGGCTTGAATGAAGGGTTAGGCCGCAGCAGTGCCCGCGGGGACCCAGAGATCATCGCCCTCAAGATCATAGGTGCGCTGCTCGCAGCCTCCATCTTTGCAGCGGACATAGGCAAGCATACGGGTCGCGCCGTCGCTGTTCGCCACCAGCCAGTAGTAAGCGTAACCATCATCAGGAAACTCGCTATCCTGCCAAACTTCGACACTGGGATGAGATGCGCTAAGGCGAGAGAACACTTCCGTCGATTGGATAATGAAGATGTCGGACATACTCTTTCCTGTGGCCTAACACACGCGCAGATAGACGCGAACTTGCGAGCGTTCTAATGGACGCGATTGTTGAATGTGTTTGTGAAAGTTAAATATACACACCGCTGGTGGACAGTACTCTCTTGCTGTCCGCCGCAACGGCTCTAGATCAAGCTATCTGCACTGATACTGGAGTTATCCACCACCCGACAAGCCTTTCTGCCAGCGTGCTGGCTGGATTGCACATTAGCGTTCAAGCAGGGTGCTGGACAGGGGGACTGCTTCCGCGCCGGAATCACTGGAAGGGCTGCCAAGTAGTGGATGGGGGACCATTTTCCCCAGCGTTCTTAGAGCCCCTTGAGCGGCTGCTTTTGGCCATAAACAGCCCGTCGCTCGAACATCCCATCGCTTGCCGTCATCAGCCTCGTAGTGCAGCAAACAACCTCCATCCCCATACAAATTTGTCTCAACGCCATCACCGGTTTAAAGTCGCCTATTTTTCCGCCCTATCAGGAAGCTTGCACCCAATGGATCTGCCGCGCCTTTTTCCCCGTGCCACCGCCAAGCCATTGCTGGCGCTGCTGCTCGGCCTCTGCGCCAACAGCTCAATGGCCGCCAACCTCACTGAAAGCCTGACCCAGTGCCAGCCTGCGTTCTTCAAGACCCTGTACAGCCAGCGCGGCGAACTGGCGCGGGTGGTGAAGGTGGCCCAGGACGACAAGCGCGGCCTGGCCTGGGTGCCGGTGGCTGACCGGCGTGAGACGCAAACCGCGCTTCAGCCGTTCTCCAAGCCCCTCGACGATCAGGGCCTGCGCCTGACCGGCTATTACGATCGGGTGTTTGATCTGGGGGAGATGGGCACGTACTACTTCTGGGGGTTTGAGGTCGATGCCAGCCGCGAGGCGATCATGGCCGCGTTGCCCCAGGCGGGTTGGCAGGAGGCGGGTGAGTACTTTATTGCTCGGCCGCAGATCAAGCTCAGCGCCGATGCGCCGTGGCAGGACAACCCGGCAGCGGCCTCGGGCATTGCCCCGGCACCGGGTTCGGCGGAGAAGATCCTGATGCTCAGCGTTGAAGAGGGCAAGACCCGGTTGCTCTGCTCGTTGCAGGGCAGTGTGGATGCGCGGTTGCTGCAGCAGGAGCGGCCGGATATGGCGAAAGGGGCTGGCCAATGAAGCGGCTCTGGTGCTTGAGCGCGGTGCTGCTGTTGGGCGGTTGCAACCATGGCGGTGTGCAGCAGGAGCCGGTACCGCAAGTGCCTCCGGCTGCGCCTTTGGGCATGTTCAAGGTGGTGGAGAGCCCGGAGCTGGCCACGTACTTTGCGGCCAATTCCTTGGGCCTGTATCAGAACAACCCGCAGTTGCGGCAGTTCTATCTGGTCAACAACTACGCCAAGCCGGCGCAACTGAGTGGCAAACCGCCGATCAACAGTTCCCGCGCGATCCGGGTGATCAACTGTGAGCGCGACGAGACGGCGCAGTTTGGCCGGGTGTATTTTTCCGAGCCCTTTGCCCAGGGCGTCGAGGTCATGCGCAAGGAGGAGGTCCCACAATGGGCCGGCTTCCCTCGTCAATCGCTGCTGGGAGAATTGCGCAATATGGCCTGCGGCATCGACGCGGCGCGTCTGGGTGCGCCGCCGTTCGAGGCCCCAACCCATTAAGGATGCGGCCGCAGCCCGGCCGCGCCCCGTTCTCCCGAGTTTTTTCCTAAAGTTCGCGGCCCCCGGGTCGAGACGTTGATGTTGTTTGCCCATTAATAAGGAAGTTTTGTGTTGAAAACCTTGCTCAAGGCCGCGGCCCTTATCGCCACGTTGTCGATGACCGGCTGTGTTTCCTACAACGTCACCGGCCCGGTTGGCGCACCGCCGCACCCGGCCCCGGTCACCAGCCCGCGTACCGCGCAACTGGCCGATGTGGTGGTGTCCGCCCCCGGTATCGATGAAGCCACCCGCACCGCCATCAGCCGCTCGCTCACCAGCCAGCTCAACCAGTACGTGAAGGCCGGCGCCTATTTCAATCAGGTCAGCGAATACCCGACGCGCCTCGGTGAAAACGACGTGGTGCTGAAATTCAACATGACTTCCCTCAAGGGCCACCGCGGGCCGCATCCGGGTTACTTCCCCGGGGCGCTGTTGACCCTGACCATCTGGATTTGGGTCAACGGGCCGATCTACGTCGACAGCTTCGACCTGGCCGGTGACCTGGTGGTGGTCGACCGCGACGGCAAGGAGCTGGCCAGCAGCAAGCAGCAGCTCAAGCTGGAGCGCAATGTCGGCCTGTACGGGCGTGAATACTGGGCCCCGACCATGGGCGCCAAGCAACTGACCGAACTGGTCTCGCAGTTGCTCGACACCGCCACCGCCCGTTTGCCGAAACAGTAAGTTCAAGGAGCAACCTATGTTGGGTTCCATCAAGCACGCCCTGGTACTGGCCGCCGTTTTGCTGAGCGGCTGCGTGTCCTATTCGCAACACGAACTGACCCCGGTCAAGGCCTGGCCACCGACCGCGCAAGCGCCGGCGCAAAAGCCCAGCGCCTTTGTCCGCACCACCGCCATGAATCAGGTCAACGGTGGGCCGGCCAATGCCGCTGGCGGCGCCCCGGCCGTGGCCTGGGAAACGGCGGTGGCCGATGCGTTCCGCCAGTCCGGGCGCTTTAGCCGGGTCAGCACCGACAAGGTCGATTCGGACCTGTACGCCGAAGCCACCCTGTACAACCACGAGCAGTTCAACATGGCCTCGGCCATCATCACCGGCGCGACCTTCTTTATCATTCCGAGCACGGCGAAAAACACCTTCACCCTGGAGACCGTGTTCAAGGACAAGGACGGCAAGGAAGTGGGGCGTATCCGCAAAAGCGAATCGGTGCGCACCTGGATGCACTTGCTGCTGATCGTGACCATCCCGTTCCAGCAGGACACCCGTGAGGTGGTCCAGGAACTGGCCCGCAGCACCCTGGAAGAAGCCGTGCAACGCCGCCTGTTGTAAGGGACGCGCACGCGGCATCGATGCAAGTGCAACGCCGCTTGACCGGGTACGGGTCAGCGGCGTTTTTTATTGGCTGCGGGCCCGGCTGTCAGGCGATCTTGATTGGACACCCGGGGCGTATTTCTATTAAATCCGCGGGCTGTTTTTCCCCAGCCCACACCCCGAGAACCGATACGAATGGATGCGATCGTGCGCATATTGTTGCTGGCCGCGCTGGCTGTTTTGAGTGCCTGCGGCGGCGGGGGCAGAGGCCTGCAGGACGGCGAGGGCGCTTATGACCCGTACCGCCAGCCCCCTGTTGATGGGGCGGCCACCGGCACCCTGCCCAAGGACTCGGACCCGGCGCGCAATCAGTTCGTCGACAAGATGACCGGCATCGTCACGGTGTTTTTTGCCAGCAACCGCAATGTGCTGTCCGCGACCGGTTGCGTCGATGCCCTGGGCAGCAAGCGCGGCAAGGCCCTGGTGTATGGCTACTGCCATGTGAAGATCCCGTTCGACCACAAGACCGGGGTGGTCGAGACCCCGTCCTGGTTCAAGCTGGAGTGGTCGGAAAACCCGGATAAACATGTCTCGATCCTCGGCGGCGGCATCGTGCCCAAGGCCGAGTTTGAACAGCTGATCAGCCACCGCCTCAAGGAAAACGGCTCCAGTTTCATCTATGTGCACGGCTACAACGTGGCATTTGAAGACGCCGCCAAACGCACCGCGCAGATGGCCTACGACCTGGACTTCAAAGGCGTGCCGGCCTTCTACAGCTGGCCTTCGGCCGGCAGGACCGAAGAGTACGTGCCCGACGAAGCCGCGGTGGAAGCGGCCAAGACCAAGTTCTACAGCTTCCTGGTCGACTACCTGAAACAGCCCCATGTGAAAAAGGTCTACCTGATCGCCCACAGCATGGGCAATCGCGCCGTGGCCAGCAGCCTGGTGACGCTGAACCTGAAGCACCCCAAGCTGCGGAGCAAGATCAAGGAAGTGATCCTGGCGGCGCCGGATATCGATTCCGATGTGTTTGCCGATGAAATCGTCCCCGGCATCAGCCCCGCCAAATGGCCGGTAACCATGTATGTCTCGGACAAGGACCTGGCCTTGCTGGCCTCCAAGACCTTTCACAAATACCCGCGCGCGGGTTTTGTCTCGGACAACCTGCTGGTGGTGCCGGGCATCGATACGGTCGACGCCAGCCTGATCACGACCGACTTTCTCAGCCACTCGTACTACGGCGATTCGACCACGCTGATTTACGACATCTACAACATCATCAACACCGGCAAGCGCCCAGGGCAGCGGCGCAAGCTGGCGCAGGTGAGTAATGCCAATGGCGTGTATTGGCGGTTTATGCCTTAGCCGTGGGGCGAGCTGTTGCGCAGAGAGCCGGGCATGACTCAGACCCTGCGCAACAGCTGCAACTGGCTCCAGTCGGGGGCGAGCTGTTGCTGAAGCAGGTAATCGGCGACATCCAAAAAGGTCTCGCCGAGGACTGTGCTCTCCACGCATTGCCACAGCGAATCACACTCGGTGCAGGCGATGACCTGCGCGCCCGTCTGTTTGACGCTGAACAGGGCAAGGTCCCCATAGTCACCGCAGGTGGGGCAGTGCATAAATAACTCCTGATGCCATGGTCGGCGCGGCTATGTTACTGGGTGCACTGGGGGTTATCAGCGTGTGACGTCAGTATTTTCGCCATCATCGGCAGGGGCGGCGCCAAGCCCCACGCGCTGCAGGTAGTTCTCCAGGGCCTCGACCGCGTTGTGGTTGATGATTGCACCGATGTAGCCATCCGGGCGTATCAGCAGCCAGTCGCCGAGGGCCGGGGCGTAGGCCTGTTGCCAGTGCCCCTGATCGTCCAGCACGTCGCCGCGCGGGCCGATGCTGTGGATACGCAACCCGGGCCGAGGTCGCACGGCGCTGCGCTCCAGGCCATGGCCCAGCAAGGTCCAGTGCGGGCCCTGGAACAGGTTGAACAGCCGCGAGCGGTGCCCGCAAGCGCTGCGGATCGGCGCATCGGGGGCGCGGTCGCCGGCGGCCACGCCCGTGGTGCGACTGGGTTGTTCCAGCGCGAGGGTGGACTGCGGGTAACCGATATCCAGCTGCTGCACGTCGCGGCCACGTCGGATATCGCCACGCTTCTGGGCCTCCAGCAGGTGGGTCGCCAAGCCGAGCATCGAGGCGGCGATGGGGCGCCGTTCTTCCTCATAGGTGTCCAGCAGCGATTGTGGCGCGCCCTTGATCACTGCGGCCAGTTTCCAGCCCAGGTTGTAGGCGTCCTGCACGCTGGTATTCAGGCCCTGGCCCCCGGTGGGCGGATGAATATGCGCCGCATCCCCTACCAGAAACACCCGGCCCACACGGTACTGATCGGCCAGCCGCGCTTGCATGGTGTAGGCCGAGGCCCAGGACACCGAGTGCACCTGAATATCGTCGCGCCCGGTGCGCTGCGCCACCAGGGCTGTCAGGCCGTCGGCGCTGAGGTCGATCTCGCCTTCCAGGGGGATCGGGCCCTGGATCTGCAACTGATCGGTCCCGGCCAGCGGGCAGAGCGAGATCTGGCGCGTCATATCGCCATCGCCGAAGCGGTGCCAGTAGTCGCGGGACAGCCCCGACACCTGCACATCGGCCACCACGGCGCGCACGCCAAGGGTCTTACCGGGAAAGCCGATCCCCAGCTCATGGCGCACCCGGCTGCGCCCGCCATCGGCGCCCACCAGCCAGCCCACGCGCAGGGTTTCCTCACCGTTTTCGCCGGCCAGGCGCACGCTGACCCCGTCGGCGTCCTGCTCGAAACCCAGCAACTCGCAGCCCCACTGCGGCTGCTGGCCCAGTTCAAGCAGGCGCTCGCGCAGCAGCTGTTCGGTCAGGAATTGCGGCAACATCAGCGGCTGTTGATAGGGTTCGGCAGGGCTCGGGGCCTGGTGCTGGATGACCTCGGCATCGGTATGGCGGCCATCGTCGTGATAGCGGCGCTCAGGCGGATAAGCGCCCGCGATGGCGCAAACCCGCTCGAGGATGCCGATATCCTCGAAGACCTCCAGGGTCCGGGGCTGCAACCCCTTGCCGCGTGACCCATGGAACGGCTGCGGGGCTTTTTCGATCAGGCGCAGGGGAATGCCCCGTCGCGCCAGATCAATCGCCAACGTCAAACCGGCAGCGCCCGCGCCGCAAATCAACACCTGAACAGCGAGTGGTTGTTTCATAATCCGCTCCAAAGCGTGCAAGATGCACATATTTGAGCGAGGGGTAAAAGCGTGTCAACAAATAAAGTGCAAAATACACATATTAGTGCCCAGCTCCGCCAGCTTCATGACGCGCTGGTGGAGATCGTCGGCGTCATGAACCGCCCCCAGCGCGACGAGGCCATGGTCCGCGAAGCCGGGATCGCCCTGGACCGCGCGCTGTTCCCGCTGCTGGTGCTGGTGGAGCGTCTGGGGCCGATTGGCGTGGTTGAACTGGCCGACCGCGTGGGCCGCGACTACACCACCGTCAGCCGCCAGGTCGCCAAACTCGAAAGCCTGGGCCTGATCGACCGCCAGGCCAGCGCCACCGACCGCCGCGTGCGCGAGTCCGTCATCACCGCCAAAGGCAAAGCCATGACCGACCGCGTCGATGAAGCACGGGAGCGGATCGGCCTGGCGATCTTCTCCACCTGGGAGCAGCAGGACGTGGAGAATCTGGTGCGGCTGATGAGCAAGTTCGCGCAGGGGATAAAGGGGGATGGGGTGGAGTAGGGTTTGTAGTGCCGAGGGGTAACAGGGGCGGGCGGCAGCGGCTGTTGTCTGCCTGAGGCGATGATTATGGCGATACCGTACGATACCTGCCTACCGGCAGATCATCAGGGTCAACCCATGCAATTCCATGGTTTCGTGTTCGGGCATATCGAGGTCGAGATTCACGGTCGTGCGTACGATTTACATAACTTCTACCAAGCCACTGCCATCCATTACGACATCGTGAATCGGTTGGCTGTACTGGGCTTTACTCGACGAACTGAAGCCTGGGTGCCGACGGAAGAAGCTCGGACAATCACCATCAGCTTCCATGAGGTTGACTACTTTTCAGCGAGTGGGGGAGGTGAAAACCATGTGGATGGCGACAGCCGAGTTATACAGTCGATTGGCGTGGTGGAGCCCGATGCCGAGACAGAAACCTACTACCTCACCGATACCATTCATCCAGATCATCATCTTGTCCTGCGCTTCGAGTCGGGTCTGACCCTACGCGTACACGCCGCTCAAGCACGCTGCGAGCTTGCCTTTTGAAGGGTGGAAAATCACGCTCCGCTACGTCCGTTTTGGAAAGAAGGCGCGCAACAACCTTAAACATCCATGACCGTTTTTGTCCGCTAACGGCCTTTCACCAAGGACCTCATCCGCCCCCCCTCTGAGCTGAACACAGCGTTTGCTTTCGAACTTCACTTCAGGATAACTGTGGTCTCGCCCCTGCCTTCAGGTGACTCGTGATGTTTGAGCTGTCTTCTATCGTGACGTACGTCGCCGTCGTTATCGGCCTCTTCCTGATCCCCGGCCCTGCGGTGCTGTTGGTGATCACACGTACCCTGCAGGGCGGACGCAAGGTCGGTATTGCCACCGGGCTGGGCGTCGCGACGGGGGATCTGATCCATACGCTGAGCGCTGCGCTGGGGCTGTCGGCGATTCTGATGACCTCTGCGCTCGCGTTCAATGTGGTGAAGACGGCGGGAGCCTGTTACTTGATTTACCTGGGGGCGCGGGCTTTTTTTGCTCGATCAAGCGCCACCGCGCGCATGCCATTGGCGGATGTGACCTCGCGCCAGGCCTTTTTCCAGGCGGTGGGCGCGGAGGTCCTGAACCCGAAAACCGCGATTTTCTTCCTCGCATTCCTGCCGCAGTTCATTCACCCGGAATCGGGCTCGTCCCTGAGTCAATTCGCGGTGCTGGGCTTGATCTTTTCGGCGCTCAGCGCGGTTTATACCAGCCTGCTTTCACTCGCCATTCGCCCCTTGAGCCAGTGCCTCAAGGGCCTTTCGAGGCTGCGTCGCTGGGAAGGCAAAATCATCGGCACGCTGTTTGTCGGGCTCGGGTTGAAAGTGGCTTTTCAGCAGCAATAAGACCGGTTTGGCCATGAGCGAAAGCGGGCTTGGGCAGCCCGTCCGTTCGGGGAGCCGCCACCTCAGATCCGAAAGGTTTCAGCGCGCGGGAGTTGGCTGTTGCAGCGGAACTCGTTCACCCAGTAGGCCACCTGGTCCGCAGTGGTGTTGTGGGTAGCGAGTTGGTCTGCCAAAGCCGATTGGCAAGTGACAAGCCCCTGGTCAGTGAGGCGATAGCCTTGATCCACCTCGATCAGCCAACCTTTCTGGATCCAGTAGCCCAGCGCACGCTTTTTCAGCAAAAAAACCAAGAGGGGTTTTGACATGGCAATCAGTGAGAGCTGATCACTTCCCTGGGCAATTCGAAAGGCGGCGACGGTGTAGGCGCGAACTTCTGCGGGGGCAGAGGGGAATACATCAGGCGCAAATAACGGAAGCGTGCTGGGCATGATCGATCCTTGAAGACGCCGAAGGCTTGGAGGTAGTGCTTTTGACTCTAGCAAGCCTCCCTCAAGCGGCAAGTTCTGCCTCAACGTGACCCGCGGTTTCAGCGCTGCTGACGCATTCAACGTAGTCGCGGGGCAGGGTGAAGCGCAGGACCTTTTCGATGCCGTCAACCAACTCATCGGTCAAGGGGTCATGGGCTTCTGAAAATACAGGCCACTCCATTGCAGTGTCTCGGGTCGGTCATTGAATGTCGGGGCGCTATTCAAATATTTATCCGCGACTGCCAGTAGCCGGGGCCGTGAGCGGGGCTGCTTGTTCCTGAGTGCGGCAAACGGCGGTTGTTATTACCCCTTCAAGCGCGGTGCTTCTGTGCACGGGTAAAACCTTTGCTTTATCATCCTGCGCCTATTGCCCGCGGCGCCTGCCGTGCGCCGGGCCGTTGTGCAGGACGGGTGACAGCAAGGGAGTCGAGCACGGGATGACTGACCGCGAGCAATTGCACCGAGAGGGCTATGTGCTGCTTCGCCGAGCGATCCCGGCGCAGTGGCTGGATCAGCTGCGTGCGGTGTTCGATGCGGGCGTCAAACCGTCGGAACAATGGCCGGTGCCCAGGGGGAGTGGCTGGCGCCATTCGCAGCTGGACACCGATGCCTGTGTGCAGGCGCTGTGTCGTCTGCCGTCGATGCTGGCGGTGGCGGGGGAGTTGATTGGAGAGCGGTTTTTCCTGTCCCAGGTGGAGGGACGAGAACCCTTGAAAGGCGGCGGTTATCAGCTGTTGCACCGCGACCTGTCGGCGCAACGACCAGGGGACATTGCCAATGCCCTGGTGTACTTCGACGATTATGGGCCCGCCAACGGCGCAACGCGGATTGTCCCGGGCAGCCATAGGCCTGAGCCGGGAGCACCGCCTTTGGACTTCAATGACGAGTCCCGCTCGGTGCAGCTTGCAGGTTGCGCGGGTGACGTCCTGCTGTTCGATGTCGACCTGGTGCATGCGGGCAGCCTGAACATCAGCGGCGCCCGTCGCCGTACGCTGCTGATCAGCTATTTTTCGCAGTCGCTCTACGCTTCACACCAGCAGACCGCGAGCCTGCGCAGTATCCAGATGGACACGAGCGAGCGCTTTGAGCCCGCGGATTTTCCCTGGCGGGGGCTAGCGGCTGACTGGCTGCCAGTGCCCACGGCTTGAGCGGTCAGGCCGGGGCCGCCATTTCATTCAAGCGTTGTAACACCGAGTAGAAACCCATGAATCGTCGTAAAAAAATCCAGCAGCTGTTGAAAGCTCACGCGAAAAAGGCCAGTGCCAAATTGGCGCCTGCCAGCAAGTCGAAATACATCAGCAAGGCTGACCGCCTGAAGCTGGCGGCTGAAGCCAATCAGGATGCAACCCTGGCCGCCGACAGCGAGTCTGCGTAGCTGAAACAGGCTTCACCCGAGCGGGAAACCGTTCGCTCGACCCTCAGGGATTTCACCCCAGCAGTTCGGTGATCCACTGCGCCTGGCGGGCAATGTCCTGCACCTTTTCCTCGGGCACCGCCTGTTGCGCCCGGGCGAAGTCGGCCAGGGTCTTGTGCTTCTGGCGCAACCTGCGCTGCCACTTGAGCAGGAACGCCGGGCTGCGAGCCTGCAGGTGCAGCGGGCCGAAGTACAGTTCCCGGGCGCTGTAGCGCAGCGGTCTGTCGCGCTCGGCGACGATGATTTCGTAGTCGAAGCGGTTTTCCTGCAGCACCTCCTCGGCGAGGATGCGGTAGCCATTGTCCATCAGCCATTGACGCAGTGGCGGCTCGCCGCCGTTGGGTTGCAGGATCAGGCGCTCCTGGCCGTTGAGGTGGGCCTGGCCGCGGTCGAGGATGTCGCGGATGGTCTCGCCGCCCATGCCACAGATGCTGATGGCGGTGATCCCGTCCCCCGGCTCGATCGCCGCCAGGCCATTGGCCAGGCGCACAGTGATGAGCGATGTCAGATCGTTCTCGCGCACCGTACGTTCGGCAGCATGCAAGGGGGTCAATGCCACCTCGCCGGCCACCGCCGCCGAGATCGCGCCACGGCGCATCAAGGCCACGGGCAGGTAGCCGTGGTCCGAGCCGATATCGGCCAGGCGCGCCCCGGCGGGCACATGCGCCGCCACGCGTTCAAGGCGCTTGGACAATGTCTGTTGGTTCAACGGCAACCCCTTTTCAGCACGAAAGTCCGGCAGCGTTGGCCGGAGCGGGGCGCGATTGTGGCGGGCAATGCCGGGTATTTCAAATTCAGGCGACCGGGGTCATGGCGTTGTTCCAGGGGCATGCAGGCCCTCAGCACTCCACTTCCAGGTCCACCAGCAACTGGGTCAGGGCCGCCGACAGCTGCTGCTCCTGGCGTTTGTAGTAGGTCCACTTGCCGACCTTGGTCGCGACCACCAGGCCCTGGTCGCTCAAGGCCTTCAGGCACAGGGAAGTGGCCGGCTGGGAGAGCCCGGCCTTTTCCTGGATCAGGCTGGCGCAGACGCCGTGGACGTCGAAGGGGTAGAGCTGGGCCTGGTCATGGAACGCGGTAAACGGATCTTTCAGCCAGGTCAGCACCTGCCGGCGCACGGGGCTGGAAAGCACTTTCAGGGTTTCATTCAAATCCGTCATCGGGGTCGGTTCCTGGGCCAGCAGGTTCAGCCCCGCCGCAAACCGGCGATTTTAGGCGTTGCTGAACGGATAGTCGATGTAACCCCGTTCCGTGCCGCCATACAGCGTCGCGCCATCCACCGGGTTCAGCGCCAGCCCGTGCCGCAGGCGGTAGGGCAGGTCGGGGTTGGCGATAAAGGTCCGGCCGAAACCGAACAGGTCGCCGTAGCCCTCGGCCAGCACGGCCTTGGCCTTGGCCTCGGTATAGCGCCCGGAATACATGATGGGCGCGTGATACACCTGGCGCAGGGCGGCGCGGAAGGACGCCGGCAAGTCCGGGGCGTTGTCCCAGTCGGCCTCGGCAATCGACAGGTAGCCGACCCCCAGCTCCTGCAGGACCTTGGCCGCTTCGATGTAGGTGTGGTGCGGATCGGTTTCCACCAGGCCCAGGTACACCCGTTCTTCGGCAGTGGTCTCGAACAGCGGGGCGAAGCGCACGCCGACCCGCTCGCCACCGAAGACACTGATCACCGCGGCGCAGATTTCACGCAGGAACCTGAGGCGGTTGTCCAGGCAGCCGCCGTATTCATCGGTGCGCTGATTGCTGTGCTCGGAGATGAACTGGTTGACCAGGTAGCCATTGGCGCAATGCAGTTCAACGCCGTCGAACCCGGCGGCCTTGGCGTTGACCGCCGCAACCCGATACAGCTCGACCAGCTCCTTGACCTGGGCGGTGCTCAGCGCCACCGGTTCGCTGGGTTCCGCCAGGGCCCCGGCTTGCGGGCCGGTTTCGATAAAGACTTTGACCGCCGTGGCCCGCAGCGCCGAGGGCGCCACCGGAGGCTGGTTATCCGGCTGCAAGCTGGTGTGCGACACCCGCCCCACATGCCACAGCTGGCAGAAAATCACCGCGCCTTCGGCATGCACTGCGGCAGTGACCTTGCGCCAGCCTTCAACCTGGGCGGCGCTGTGGATACCCGGCGTCCAGGCGTAACCCTGGCCCCGGGGTTCGATCTGGGTGCCTTCGGTGACCATAAAGCCGGCACTGGCCCGTTGCCGGTAATAGGTGGCCATCAGGTCGTTGGGAATATTGCCCGGTTGCGAGCTGCGCGAGCGAGTCAGGGGTGGCAGGGCGATCCGGTTTTTAAGCGCCAGGCCGCCAAGGGTCAGGGGTTTGAACAGGCTTGAATCAGTCATGGTGCCTCGGGGGGTGATAAGCAAAGGCGACACATTAACACATTCGAATGTATGAATGTGTTGTCGATGCTCATCGTGATGGTGGCCTCCTTCGCTGGTGCAGCATCCGCCTCAACGTCCCCGGGTCACTGTCCGGATACCTGCCGACACCACTGGCAAAAATCCCGTAGCCGCGCCGTGAACTCCTCGGCCGAGGCCGTGGGCTGCTGGCTATGGCGCAGGAAAAATTCGATCTGCGCCTGTTGCGCCGGGTAGCACTGGACGAACTGCGCCACGTGCTCCTCCAGGGTCAGGGGCCAGCCAGGGTCCTGATCCGAGCGCAGGATATTGGTCGCGCGGATCAGCTTGCGCGAGGCTTCGCGTTGCAGGCGTCTGACCTCGCTCGGCTGCGCTGGCTGATCGATCTGATCGGCGTAGCGGCTGAGCACCGGGTAGAAATCCCCATTGAGCGCCAAGGCGATCGCGCGCGATGGCTTGAACGGGGCGAAGTGCGCTGCCAGGTCAGTGCCCCACAGGCAGCGGCAGTGGTGTTTGAGCCAGTAACCCCAGCTGTACCGGTGCTGCGGATCCAATACCTGTTGGCGACTGCCGATATCGAAGTCGATCTTCACCACCTCCGGGTGCCGCGCGGCCAGGGCCAGGCGCAGGGCTTCAAGGCTGGCAAGGGTTGCTGCATTCGGCGGCTGGTGCAGGACCAGGGTCACGTCCAGGTCCGAAACCCCCGGCTTGGCGCTGCCCCGGGCCACGCTGCCATAGAGGTAGATGCCATCGAGCAAGGCGCCGGCCTCGGCCGTCAGGGTGCGGCACAGATCATCCAGCAACGGCTGGAAAGGCGCGGGCAAAGGTTGGCTGGGAGCGGCCGGAATAAAACCGTCCGCATCGACGCCGTCCGGTTGGCGAGAGGGCATTGGGGGTGGGCCTGTGGCTCTTGGGTAAGCGGGGGATCTTAACAGCGTAGGTGCTGCCGCAAGGGCCGGTTTTTTAGTGTGAAAGCAGTGTTGCGTGATAGCAGTTTGGTATCTCCTGGCTATAGTGAAGTTGTCGGCGCGTGAGCTGTCTGGTCTGCGCTTATTTTTGCGATGTTGGCAGGTACGACCTAGCAATATGCAGGGCCATGAACGGCCCAGGGAGTGCGCGATGCGGGTACTTAAGGGATCAAGTACGTTGGCTTTTTGTTTGAGCCTACTCGGCTGTTCCACCACGGATTCGGTTATGGAGCCTTACGAATCAGCTTTGAATCTGGGCAGTTCCAACGCTAAAAAATTCCACTCAATGTTGTATTTTCCATCTGGTACTGCGCTGCACTATCCGGGTTATGTGGTTGCCCTGGAAAAGAGTCCGCAATCGACCGTCGGCGGACCCAAGGCATATCCCCAAGTCAGCTTTGTAAAAAGTGGAAGTTATGCTAATTCAGAAGAGCCCGGTTCATGGCGAACAGCCAATCAGATCGAGCGCTTTCAAAACAGTGATTCAAAGGCAATGTTTGTGTCGCATATCATCAAAAATACAATAGTCGGAGATGACTCGGTTCGGGACGCCCCTTATTACTCAAAAAGCCATTGTTTTGTTTATAACGCCTACGCCGCCAGACCGGTATCGCTGATTAAACAGAACTATGATTTGGCGAAAATCAGTGATTGGCACGCCTGCAAGATATCGACCAACCTGGATAAGGTCGACGCCAAGTCATATCAATTATATGACTACGGAAAATATGCACTTGTTTCATTGGAAGAAAATCTGACCCAAGACCTCAAGGCCGGAAGTTATACCCATGTGCTGGTTATTGTCATGGGCTGGAACACCGCTCAAGAGGAGGCAATCCGCAACTTTAATGATTTGACCGGGAGCCTGATGGCTGCATCCCTGGAGTCTGTCAAAGGCCAACAGGAGGAGCCGATCAACAGAACGGCCGCTATACAGCCATTGAGTAATCGCAGTAGCAATTTCCGACCTTTGGTCGTGGGTATTACCTGGCCTTCTTATTGGTCCAACTCGTTTGGTAACGTTTTGAGTTACTCGAACAAGGCCAATGATGCTGATGAAATAGGCCTGTCCTGGCTTAACAAGATTGTCAATGAAACCATTCCCCGCAGTTTAAAGGCTTCCGGTAGCCAGGCGCGGGTGGTTGCACTTGGGCATAGTTTTGGTGCCCGGGCGATGACCCGGGCGGTGTTTAGCGCGCCGGTCTTGACCCCTCTTGAAAGTCAGTTTCCAGACCAGACCATGGTGACCAGTCCGGTTGACTTGGCCGTGGGACTTCAGGGGGCTTTTAGCATCAATCGCTTCGCGCCCGGGGTGGGCAGTGAAGGGGCGCCTTACCGCGACTATGCCAAGTTGAAAAATACCCAGTTGGTGCTGACAGCATCGTCCAATGATGAGGCGGCGGGTTCGCCGTTTATTCTCTGGACCGCACCCGCAGGTGCCATGCGCTCATACCGTAAGGCATGTGACAGTGCCAATCCTGATTACAAGGGGATCTTCGACTGTATGAAAGCTTCCGACACTTCCGCGGTTCCCAGCGGCAAGTTCACCATTTGCAAAAACGGGCAGGAGGCGTGTACCGACCCGTTCGCTACCCAGCCGGCAGTGAAAAAAGTTGCTTACATCAATGCCTCAGACGGGATAACGGAGTTCAATTCTCCCGGCTCGGGCGGTGGTGCCCATAGTGATATCTATCGCCTGCCCATGGGACGCCTGCTGTGGAAATTAATCGAGCAATATGCGCCAACGAAGGGCTGGGGACCCAGAGGTTCAGGGCCAATAGCTGACCGCTAGCTGTTGCAGAAGGCAGGTTCAGCAGAGACTGATGGGGGCATCACAACCCTCATCAGTCTCTGAGCCAGGCCTCAGTTCTTGAACGTCGAGTGCTTGCGCCCCTGGTCGAGCAGGGCGAACACCACCACCAGCAGCGAGGCGATGCCGAGGATGATCACCACGCCGTCGGTGGAGTGGGTGGCCGAGGCCGAGACCAGGGACAGGGCGCCCAGCGGGGCCAGGCCGCCGGCGATGGCGGTGCCGATTTCACGGCCGGTGCCGAAGCCCGAGGAACGGGTCTGGGTCGGGAACTGGCGGCTGAGGAACGAACCCTGGGGGGCGAACATCATTGGCGCGAGGATCCCGGTGCCGACGCCGATGGCGATGTAGATCATCAGGCTTTCACCGGTGTTGAGCAGGGCCAGGAACGGGTAGGCGAACAGCAGCGAGAACACCCCGCCGAGCATCAGCACGGTCTTGCTGCTCCAGCGGTCGCACAGCCAGCCGAAGAACGGCACGGCAACGATGGCCACCAGGCTGGCGATGGTCACCGACAACGAGGTGACGTGCACGTCCACGCCCTTGAACTGGGTGAGGTAGGCCAGGGAAAAGGTCTTGAAGATGTAGCTCAGGGCGTTGTAGCCAACCGCGACGAAGAACACCACCGCCAGGCCTTTGAGATCGTTTTTGAACAGGGCCTTGAGCGGCGACGCCTTGGCTTTTGCCGGCTCCTGGCTCAGTTGGTTGAACTCCGGGGTTTCCGGGATGCTGTTGCGCACCCACAGGCCGACGCCGACCAGGGCGATGCTGCAGATAAACGGGATGCGCCAGCCGCCTTGCAGCAGGAATTCGTTGCCGTTGATGGTCAGCAGGTACACGGTCAGCGACGACAGCAGCAGGCCCAGGTTCAGACCCAGCGCCGGCCAGGCTCCCTGGCTGCCGCGCTTGCCTTCGCTGGCGTGTTCGTAGGAGGTCACGGCCGCGCCGGACAATTCGGCACCGGCACCCAGGCCCTGGATGATCCGCACCGCCACCAGCACGATGGGGGCCCAGATGCCGATCGAGGCGTAGCTGGGGATCAGGCCGATCAGCGTGGTGCACACGCCCATCATGCAGAAGGTCACCACCAGTACCTGTTTGCGGCCGAACTTGTCGCCCAGGTAACCGAATAGGATGCCGCCGAACGGGCGCGCGATAAAACCGATGGCAAAGGTCGAGAAGGCCATCAGGGTCGCGGTTTTCGGGTCGCTGTTATCGAAGAAGATTTTCGAAAACACGATCGCGGCCATGGTCGCGTACAGGTAAAAGTCGTACCACTCCAGCATCGAGCCGAAGATGGTGGCGGCGGCGACCTTGCGCAGGCGCTTTTTGGTTTGTTGCGGGGTTTCCGCTGCAGGGCTTGGGGGGGTAACTGCGGTCATTCCGGACTTCCTCATGAATCATTATATTTATTTTCAAATGGACGCTTGTTGCGCTCCGCAGGCCCTGTTCGGACCGGCAGGCTGGGTACGTGCACCTGGCGCAAGCCGTGGTGCGAGCACGGCATGGCCGCCCGGGGCTGACTCGGGCAGTGCCGTGGGTGGGTCAGGGGTGTTGGAACATGCGGTCGGCAATCATCTCGCCGATGGGAATGGCCGAGGTCGCGGCCGGTGAGGGCGCATTGCACACATGGAGCATGCGCGAGGTCTGGGCGAACAGGAAATCATGCACCAGGCTGCCGTCGCGCATCACCGCCTGGGCCCGGATACCGGCTTCGTAGGGCAGCAGGTCGTCGATGTTCAGCGACGGGCAATACTTGCGGCATTGCTCCAGGTAGCCGGACTTGAACAGCGAGTTCTTCATCTCGACGCTGCCGGAACCGAGGTTTTGCCAGATGGTTTTCCAGAACCCGGGGAAGCTCGCGTACTGCGCCACATCGCGCCAGTTGATCGAGAACTTCTTGTAGTTCTCGCGGCCCAGGCCCAGCACCGCATTGGGCCCGACCGTGACGCTGCCGTCGATCATCCGCGTCAGGTGCACCCCGAGGAACGGCAGCTCCGGGTCGGGGATGGGGTAGATCAGGTGGTTGACGATGTTGTTTTTCGACGCTGGCAGGCGGAAGTATTCGCCGCGAAACGGGATGATCTGGTGCTCGATCCTGATCCCGGACATTGTCGCCAGGCGGTCGGATTGCAGGCCGGCGCAGACCACCAGTTTCTTCGCCTGCCAGGTGCCGTCATGGGTGCTGACGCTGACGTGGTCGGCGCTTTCCTGGATCGCGGTCACGGTGCGGTCGAGGCAGATTTCCCCGCCGCCGGCACGGATCACCCGGGCCATGGTCTGGCAGACTTCGCGGTAGTCGACGATGCCGGTGGCGTCGAGAAACAACCCGCCCAGGCCGACGATGTTCGGCTCGCGCTGGCGCAGCTCATCGGCGTCGAGGCGCTCGACCTTCATGCCATTGAGTTGGGAGCGGGCGTACAGCGCCTGCATGCGCTCCACCTCCAGTGGCGTGGAGGCCACCAGCAACTTGCCGCAGACCTCGAACTTGATCCCGTGCTCGGTGCAGAACTGCTTGGTGGCCTCGGCGCCACGCTTGCACAGGTCGGCCTTGAGGCTGCCGGGTGCGTAGTAGATGCCGGCATGGATCACGCCGCTGTTGTGGCCGGTCTGGTGCTTGGCCAGGGTGCCTTCTTTTTCCAGGATGACCAGGGAGGCGCCGGGCTGGCGCTTGAGCAGTTCCATCGCGGTGGCCAGGCCGACGATGCCGCCGCCGATGATGCAAAAATCATAAATCATTGTGGGGGTTACCTTGGATCAGCAGGTCTAGTTATCAGGTTGTCAGACTAATGCGGTTGGCAAAAGTCGGCGTGCCGCAGCACGCGCTCACTGTTCAGGGGTTCAGAGGCTCAGTCGGTGGCGGGCAACTCAAGTTGCAGGCGCTTGGCGGAGGCGCGCAGGTGCGCATCGGCGCAGGCGGCTGCGGCTTGTCGGTCGCCAGCGGCGATGGCCTGGTACATGGCCTGGTGTTCCTGGGTCGCATCGGCCGAACCGCCGACAAAGCGCGACGCCGAGTTTTCCCAGGCGGTTTTGCGTGCGGTGGCCAACTGGCTTCTGAGGAAGTCATGAAAGGCCACGAAGTATTCGTTTTTACTGGCTTCGGCAATGGCGCGGTGGAAGGCCACGTCGGCCAGGGCGGCGGCTTCGAAATCGCTGCGCTTGTCGTGCATCTCCTGCAAGGCCTGCTGCATGCGTTGCAGGTCCTGCTCGTCACGGCGCTGGGCGGCAATCGAGGCGGCCTGGGTTTCAATCCACAGGCGCATCTCGAACATCTGCGTCAGCTGTGGCCGGCGGGTGTTCTGGGTCGGGAAGCGAAACACCGTCCCGGCCGGGGTCTGGGAAATGAACGAACCGAGGCCGCGACGGGCGATCAATACGCCGTCGGCCTTGAGCTGGGCAATGGCCTCGCGAATCACCGAACGGCTGACGCTCAGCTGTTCGGCCAATTGCTGTTCGGTGGGCAAGCGCGACTCGGGAGCGAGGTTCCCGGATTCGATCTCGGCGCGGATAACGCTGACAACACGCATCACGAGAGAGTCGGGGCGCTGGAGCTCAAGCATAAGACAACCTTGGTAGTCAGGTTGTCAGACAATAGACGTTTGG
Organism: Pseudomonas sp. CF161; assembly: GCF_000416215.1. Classification (NCBI taxonomy): domain Bacteria; kingdom Pseudomonadati; phylum Pseudomonadota; class Gammaproteobacteria; order Pseudomonadales; family Pseudomonadaceae; genus Pseudomonas; species Pseudomonas sp. CF161. The sequence goes on along the minus strand of NZ_ATLP01000044.1, from coordinate 211 downwards.
AATTTCTGTTGTCAAGCGCGGGAGTGTTGGCGCGTTCGTCGAGTCAACCTGGAACCAGCCCCAGCTCAGCCTGCAAACGGGCGACCACTTCGGCCTCGACTGCGCCCTGATCGCCCCCGGCCTGCCACACCGCGCAACTGGCGCTGTGGCGGCCATGCACCGCGTGATACACCGCCAGCACGCTGCCGGGGCCGGAGCCGGTGTGGCCGCT